>DATGUT010000047.1:0-3811 GCA_035301185.1 Salinisphaeraceae bacterium | reverse complement strand
ACGTGCAGGCGCAACGGTTCCTGGTCGTCGGCCGCAGCAAACAACTGGTTGATGGTTTTCGTATCGAGGACGATCGGCAGCACACCGTTCTTGAAGCAGTTGTTATAGAATATATCAGCAAAACTGGGCGCGATGACACAGCGAAAACCGAAATCCAGCAGTGCCCAAACCGCATGCTCGCGCGACGAGCCGCAGCCGAAGTTGTCGCGTGCCAGCAGGATGCTGGCCTCGCGATAGCGCTTGTCGTTGAGCACGAAATCGGGGTTTTCACGGCGGCTCGTGATAGCCGTGTCGAGATCACCCGGATCCAGATAGCGCCACTCGTCGAACAGAAACGGGCCAAAACCGGTGCGGCGGATGGATTTCAGGTATTGCTTGGGAATGATCGCATCCGTGTCCACATTGGCCCGGTCCAGCGGCGCCACGATGCCTTCATGGGTGGTAAAAGCTTGCATGTTTCACTCTTTTGATCGGTCGTAATTAGCAGAGCAGCGGCTCTTCTTCATGCCGCCGGCTGCAGCTCGCGGATATCCACGAAATGGCCGTGCACGGCTGCCGCAACCGCCATCACCGGGCTGACCAGGTGCGTGCGCCCGCCCTGCCCCTGGCGGCCCTCAAAGTTGCGATTCGAGGTGGAGGCGCAGCGCTCACCGGGCAGCAGGTTGTCGTCGTTCATGCCCAGGCACATGGAGCAGCCGGCATCACGCCATTCGAAGCCTGCATCCTTGAAAATGCGATCCAGGCCTTCTTTTTCGGCCTGCTGCTTGACCAGCCCAGAACCCGGCACCACCATGGCCAGCGTGATGTTGGGCGCCACTTTTTGACCCTGCAGGTATTTGGCCGCCACCCGCAAATCCTCGATGCGGGCATTGGTGCAGGAACCGAAGAAGATCTTGTCAAGCTTGATTTCGGTAATCGGCACGCCTGGTGTCAAGCCCATGTATTTGAGCGCATTGCGCCAGCCTTCGGCCTGCAGATCATCGCGCGCGTCGTCCGGATGCGGCACCTGGCCGGTCACCGGAACCACCATTTCCGGCGACGTGCCCCAGGTGACTTGCGGCACGATTTCGCTGGCGTCCAGATGCACCACGGTGTCGTACTCGGCATCCGCATCGGAAACCAGCGTGCGCCAGTAGGCCTCCGCCGCATCCCAGTCCGCGCCCTTGGGCGCGTAGGGCCGGCCGCGCACGTAGTCGATGGTGGTGTCGTCGACCGCAACCATGCCGGCGCGGGCACCGGCTTCGATCGACATGTTGCACACCGTCATGCGCTGTTCCATGGACAGGGCGCGGATCGCCTCGCCGCCGTATTCGATCACATGGCCGGTGGCGCCGGCGGTGCCGATTTTGCCGATGATGGCGAGGATGATGTCCTTGGCCGAGGTGCCCGGCGCCGGCGTGCCGTCGACGCTGATGAGCATGCTCTTGGCCTTTTCCTGCACCAGCGTCTGCGTGGCCAGCACATGCTCGACCTCGGACGTGCCGATGCCGAAGGCGAGCGCGCCGAAGGCGCCGTGAGTCGAGGTGTGCGAGTCGCCGCAGACAATGGTCATGCCCGGCTGGGTGGCGCCCTGTTCCGGGCCGATGATGTGGACTATGCCCTGGCGCCGGTCGGTCATGCCAAACAGGCGAATGCCGAAGTCGTTGCAGTTTTTCTGCAGCGCTTCGACCTGAATGCGTGAAATCGGATCGGCAATGCCGCCGTCGCGATTGCGCGTGGGCACGTTGTGATCCGGCACCGCCAGGTTGGCGCTGGCGCGCCATATATCGCGCCCAGCCATGCGCAGGCCCTCGAAAGCCTGCGGTGAAGTCACTTCATGCACCATATGGCGGTCGATATACAGCAAGCCGACGCCGCTTTCCTCGCGCACCAGGTGCTCATCCCAGAGTTTTTCGTACAAGGTCCGTGCCATTTGTGCACTCCCGCAAGATCCTAGGATCATGGTAGGTCCATCTTTTACATAACACAAATGATTATTCATAAAGTCATGCATAACTGAATAGAATGAGTTGCAATGCAGTCGCGGTAATCGAAATGCTGTGCTAAGGTCAAACGCAGGCATTCGAATGGATGGATAGCATGTGCTGCAGCGGATGCACAACATCGCCCACCATGACTGATCGTAGTCATGCCATACCGCGCGCTGACCTATCCTCATACAGCATGTGCACTGCAGAGCGGGCCAGTTGCAAAACTGCCTGTGCGGCCGTCCCCCACCACCGTCGTGCAAGCTGGCGTGGCCAGCAAGCGATCCAGCTGGCTCGAAACACGGACCCGAAAGCCTGGGCGCCCGCTCACCGGACAACAACCACCGCCGCGCGCTCATGCGCCCGAGTCATCATCAGGGCGGCCCAACCGGCTCGGCGCCATTGCGGACGCAAAGTGTTGCTTCGCCAGAGCATGGACAAGCTGGCCGCCGGGCCGGACAGTTTGGCGCCATGCCAACTCCACTTATTCAAGAAGTTCTTCGTCCAGGCTTGCCACCGTACTCGCCATCAGCTCGACACATGCCTGGGCTGCTTGCCAATGCCACACTCACGGCAACCCGAGCGCAGTAATCGGACACGGCAACATGGGAAAGGTGCAACGAGCAGGCGCTGCAAGCGCATGTCGATGCATCTTGCCAAACCAGGGAACCACGGGCGGGCTGGCCCAGCCGCTGGGTTTGCAGCCTACCCGCAACTGACTCATGCCTATTGACAAAATGAGGATATCGCCATGACAAGAAACTCGGATTACATTACTGATTATCCCCGCGACATGATCGGCTACGGCGCCCAGCCACCGCACGCGCAATGGCCGGACGATGCGCGGGTGGCGGTACAGTTTGTCCTCAATTATGAGGAGGGCGGGGAAAATTGCATTCTGCATGGCGATGCGGCTTCCGAAGCCTTTCTATCCGAGATGGTAGCTGCCAAACCACTCGAAGGCGTACGCCACATGAGCATGGAGTATTTGTACGAGTACGGCAGCCGCGCCGGCTTCTGGCGCCTTTTGCAGCTGTTCAAGGAGCGCAACCTGCCGGCCACTGTGTTCGCGATCGGCATGGCTCTGGAACGCAACCCCGATGTGGGCCCGGCAATGGTGGATGCCGGTTTTGAAATCGCCTCGCATGGTTGGCGCTGGATCGACTACCAGTATGTAGACGAAAGCATCGAGCGCGAGCACATGCAGCTGGCGATGGAGTCGATTGAGCGCATCACGGGCAAGCGCCCGGTCGGCTGGTACACCGGGCGCAACAGTCCGAACACACGGCGGCTGGTCGCCGAATATGGTGGCTTCCTGTATGACGCGGATTCCTATTCCGATGACCTGCCCTATTGGGAGCTGGTGAACGGTGAACCGCAACTGATCATCCCTTATACACTGGATACCAACGACATGCGCTATACGCAGGCGCAGGGCTTCAACTGCGGCGATCAGTTCTTCTCCTATCTGCGGGACGCTTTCGACGTACTCTATGCCGAAGGCGAAACAAGCCCCAAAATGATGTCGGTCGGCCTGCATTGCCGCATCTCCGGGCATCCAGCGCGTACCGCGGCGCTCGCACGCTTCATGGATTATGTGCAGGAGCATGACAGCGCCTGGGTGTGCACACGCGAGCAAATCGCCCGCCACTGGCGTGAGGTGCACCCCTACAAAGGCTGAACCCCTCCCCTCCGTGCTCGCAGCGCGCACTCACTGAAAACTGCGGAGAAACCAGCAATGCTCGTGCCCCCCCTTGCCCAGGCAGCTAGCCGGTTACTTACTGCAAAGCCCTTAACGCCAGTGGAACTTGCGCCCTGGCGACACCCCCGCCTCAACCGGAAAG
>DATGUT010000046.1:0-13760 GCA_035301185.1 Salinisphaeraceae bacterium | reverse complement strand
ATTCCCTCGCCCACTTCCAGGCGCGCGTAATCGATCACCGAGGCTCCGGCCTGCTGCAGCAGCTCCTCCACCGTCATGTCCGGGTCCTTGACGAAAGGCTGGCCCAGCAGGGTTATTTCACCCAGGTATTTGCGCAGCCGGCCTTCAACCATCTTCGCAACAATGTCTTCAGGCTTGCCGCTGTCGCGCGCCTGCGCCATCAACACGCTGCGCTCTTCCTCGACCACTGCCGCCGGCACGGCATCGGCACTCAAGTGCGCCGGTGCGCTGGCGGCCACATGCAGGGCCAAATCGCGCGCCAAGGTCGCATCACCGCCACTGACGGCCACGGCGCTGCCGATGCGCGCGCCATGCAGATACACTTCCAAAACGCCGTTTGCACCCGCGTCGATGCGGCGAAAACGCCGCACACTGATGTTTTCGCCCAGCGTGGCCACCATTTCCCGGCGCTTGTCCTCAACGCTGGCATCACTTTCGTAGGCCAACGCCGCGAGCGCCGCATCGTCGGCCGGAGCATGCTCGAGGGCAAGTTCCGCGACACGATCGCCGAAAGTGACGAAGTCCTCGTTCTTGCCCACGAAATCAGTCTCGCAATTGATTTCCAGCAGCACCGCGGCACGGCCATCGCTGCTTTGCGCCGTGGCAATGCGCCCTTCCGCGGCAATGCGGCCCGCCTTCTTGTCGGCCTTGGCCAGGCCTTCCTTGCGCATGGTTTCGGCCGCGGCATCAATATCGCCATTCGCAGCCTGGAGCGCCCTCTTGCACTCCATCATGCCGGCGCCGGTGCGCTGTCTCAGTTCCTTGACCAGTGCTGCACTAATCGTCATGGTTCGTTCGTTCCTGTTGCTTCGTTTGCTCGCTGTCTTCGTCTTCGGCCGAGGCGTCTGCCGCGGAGGCCGCCACTGCACCCAGCTGCGCCGTGGCCAGCGGTGCGGCTTCGCTCTCCGATTCCTGTATCACTGTGTTGTGGATCGGCTCGGCGGCCTGTTCCACAGCCGGCTGCTCGTCGCCGACCTCTTCGTCACGGATCTCGACAAAATCATCTTCGGATTCGGCCGTGAACTCGCCCTTGCTGCCGCGCCCGGCAAGCACCGCATCCGCGGCCATTTGCGTGTAGATGCGAATCGCGCGGATGGCGTCGTCATTGCCTGGGATCACCACATCAATGCCGTCTGGAGAGCAATTGGTATCGACCACGGCAACAATCGGAATGCCCAGCTTGCGCGCCTCGTCCACGGCGATGCGCTCGTAGCCGACGTCGATGACGAACAGCGCATCCGGCAGGCTGGTCATCTCCTTGATGCCGCCAATGCTGCGCTCGAGCTTGTCCAGTTCGCGCTGGCGGCTCAGCTGCTCACGCTTGACCAGCTTGTTGACCGAGCCATCCTCGAACATCTGCTCCAAGTCATGCAGCCGTTGGATGGAATTGCGCACGGTCTTGAAATTGGTCAGCATGCCGCCCAGCCAGCGATGGCTGACATAGGGCATGCCGGCGCGGCGCGCCTGCTTGCCGACGGCTTCGCGCGCGGCGCGCTTGGTGCCGACAAACATGATCGAACCGCCATTGGCGGCCAAACGGCTGATATAGTCGTACGCCTCCTTGAACAGCGGCAGTGTTTCTTCGAGATTGATAATATGGATTTTGTTGCGATGGCCGAAAATATAAGGCGCCATCTTCGGGTTCCAGTAGCGTGTACGGTGGCCGAAATGCACACCGGCCTCAAGCAACTGGCGCATGCTGACTTCACTCATGAGTTTTCTCCGGGTTAGGCTTCCGCGCACCCCATGCAGCAACCCGCTGTGCGGGCACCCTGCTGACATGTGACGATACGCGTGTGAATTTCGCGCCCGCCGGCAGCACCGACAAGACACGATTTGGATGTTTGCATTGCTGCGAATGCGAGCGATTTATACCATAAGAGCACCGATTTCGGCCAGCATCCCGCCGCCCTGCCCACGGCCGTGCAGCGCGGGCCAGGACGGCCAAAGCCCATACAACAAAGGACACGATGCATGAGTATTCCCATTAAAACCGCCGCCGAACAGGACCGCATGCGCGCCGCGGGGCGTGCAGCTGCGCAGGTTCTGGACATGGTCGGCGCGCATGTGGTGCCTGGGATCACCACCGACGAGTTGAACACCATCTGCCATGACTACATCACCGGCGAGCTCGGCATCGAATCGGCCATCCTCGGTTATCACGGGTTTCCGAAGTCGGTGTGCATTTCGGTCAATCACGTCGTCTGCCATGGCATTCCAGGCCCGAAAAAGCTGAAGAAGGGAGACGCACTGAACATCGATGTCACCGTCATCAAGGACGGCTTCCACGGCGACAGCTCGCGCATGTATTTCGCCGGCAAGCCCAGCGTGCTGGCGCAACGCGCTGCCGCTATTGCCGAACAGGCCATGTATCTCGGCATCGAAGCCGTGCGCCCAGGCGCGACATTGGGCGACGTCGGCCATGTCATCCAGCGCTTCGTCGAAAATGAGCGTTTTTCAGTGGTGCGCGAATACTGCGGCCACGGCATTGGCCGCGTGTTCCACGAAGAGCCGCAGGTTCTGCACTATGGCCAAGCGGGCACCGGGGTGATCCTCAAACCGGGCATGACCTTCACCATCGAGCCCATGGTTAATGCCGGCCGGCGCCACGTCAAGGTGCTGCCCGATCAATGGACGGTCGTGACCAAGGACCATTCGTTGTCGGCGCAGTGGGAACACACGATTCTGGTGACCGACGAGGGCGCCGAAATCCTGACTCCGAGCCAGCTCGCGTGACGACTGCCGTTGCCGCCGAAAGCCTTGCGGACAACACCGTCTGGGCGCGGCTGCTGACCGCAGCCACCCAAGACGACCAACTCAGTCCAGGCCGCGCCCGCGCGCTGTTGAAACAAGGTCGGGCGGTGCTGGAGACGGCGTTTCTTGCCGGCACCGATATCGAGGCGCTGGTCGCGGCGCGCGCCCGACTTATCGACCGCATCATCGGCAACGCATGGACTGCGCGCATCGATGCGGCCGATGCCTGCCTGGTGGCCGTGGGCGGCTACGGGCGCGGCGAATTGCTGCCGCACTCCGATATCGATCTGCTGATCCTGCATCACGACGATCGCCTGGCCCGGCTGGCCCCGGCCCTGGAGGAGTTCATCGCCTGGCTGTGGGACAGCGGCCTGGAAATCGGCCACAGCGTGCGCTCGCCGGCACAATGCGCCGAGCAGGCAGCAGCCGACATCACCATCATGACGAATCTGCTCGAAGCACGGCCGCTGGCCGGCGACAGCACCCTGTTCGCCGCCATGAGCGCCGCCACGGCGGCCGAGCACATCTGGCCGTCTGCCGATTTCTTCCAGGCCAAGATGGATGAACAGGCGCAGCGCCACGCCCGTTACGATGAAACCGCTTACCGGCTGGAGCCGAACACCAAGGAATCCCCCGGCGGCCTGCGCGACATCCAGACCATTGTCTGGGTAACCAAGCGCCAGTTTGCCACGGCCACCCTGCACGGGCTGGTCGATTACGGCTTTCTCAGCGCCCGCGAATACACCGAACTCAAGCGCAGCCGGGCTTTCCTCTGGCGAGTGCGTTTTGCCCTGCACATGCTGAGCGGGCGTGCAGAAGAGCGACTGCTGTTCGAGCACCAGATTGCAGTCGCCCGACTGTTTGGCTACAGCGACCAGGAAAACAACCTCGCCGTCGAACAGTTCATGCAGCGCTATTACCGCAATATCAAGGCGCTGATCGCACTTAGTGATACTTTACTGCAACTATTCTCCGAAGCCATTCTGCATGCCCATGTGACTGCCGACCCGAAGCCGCTGAATCGGCGTTTCCAAGCCCAGCACGGCTTTATTGGCATCCGCCACGATCAGGTATTTCGCGACACCCCCAGCGCCCTGCTGGAAATCTTTCATCAGCTGCAACTGCATCCGCAACTGCGCGGCATCAGCGCTCGCACGCTGCGCATCATGCGCCGCGATCGGCATTTGCTGGATCAGGAAATAAACAGCTCGCGCTGCCGGCAGTTGTTCCTGGCCACTCTCAGCCATGGCCACGGCGTTACCCGCGCCCTGCGCGACATGAACCGCTACGGCATTCTGGGGCGCTACCTGCCCAATTTCGGGCAGATCATCGGGCACATGCAGTTCGACTTGTTCCACATGCTGACCGTGGACGAGCACTCACTGTTCGTGGTGCGCAATCTACGCCGCCTGGCGCTGCCACGCTTCGACGCGGAGTTGCCATTTGCCAGTCAGCTCATGCAAAGCCTGGACAAGCCGCAGCTGCTGTACAGCGCCGCCCTGCTGCACGACATCGCCAAGGGCCGCGGCGGCGATCATTCCGTGCTCGGCGCCGAAGATGCCCGCGACTTCTGCCGTGCGCATGGCTTCAGCGCGGCAGACACCGAACTGGTGAGCTGGCTGGTGCGCCACCATCTGCTCATGTCCATGACTGCGCAGCGTCGCGACATCAACGACCCGGATGTCATTCACGACTTCGCCACGGCAGTGCGCACCCGCGAGCGACTCGACCGGCTGTTCCTGCTCACCATTTGCGACATCCGCGCCACCAATCCGAATTTATGGAACTCGTGGAAGGAAAGCCTGCTCACCGGTCTTTATCGCAGCACGTGCCGCGCCCTGCAGCGCGGCCTGGACGATCCATTGGGCGAAGCCGAGCTATTGGCCGAAACCCGCGCTGCGGCGAGCAAACTGCTGGCGCAGCAAGGCCTTGTGGAAAGCGACTTTGACTCTCTCTGGGCGCGCTTTGATGCCGATTATTTCCTGCGCCACAGCCCCGAGGAAATCTCCCGGCAAACGCAGGCCATCGTCGGCCATGCCAGTGATGCGCCGCTGGTGTCGCTGGTCAACATCGACGCCCAGGGCACGACCCTGTTTCTCTACACGCGCGATCGCAATTACCTGTTCGGCGTCACCACCGGCATCCTCGCGCAAAAGGGCTTGACGGTACTCGACGCACGCATCAACAGCACCCGGGACGACTATACCCTCGACACCTATGTTGTCTGCGAACAGGATGGCAGCGCCATTGGCGACGACTTCCGTCGCACTGAAATCGAACAGGCCCTCTGCCGCGCCATTGCCGATCCGAACGTAATCCACATCGATGTCAACGGACGAGTGTCGCGCCGGGCACGCGCCTTTTCGGTGCCCACCCACGTCCACTTCAGCCAGGCACCGGGCAGCGATTTCACGCAGATCGAACTCATCGCCGCCGACCGGCCAGGCCTGTTGTCGCTCATCGGCAACGTGTTCCGCCAACACGGCATCGTCATCGAAACCGCGAAGATTGCCACCATCGGCGAGCGCGCGGAAGACGTGTTTCTCGTGACCGACCTGCAGCAGCAGCCCATTGCCGATCCAACAGCACGCGCCGCCCTGCATGCAGCACTGCTGGCGGCCCTCGACCAGGCAGAGACGTAAAATGAACCCTCGACTCGTTCAGCTCGCGCCCTACCCGTTCCAGCGCCTGGCCGAACTGCTGGCCGATGTCACCCCGGCTGCGGACCTGGCGCCGATTTCGCTCGCCATTGGCGAGCCACAGCATGCGCCGGCAATCGTGGCACGCGAGGCGCTGGCCGCCACGCTCGAGGAACTCGGCCATTATCCCGCCACCCGCGGCACACATGCGCTGCGCGCAGCCATGGCCGCCTGGCTGCGGCGCCGCTTCCATCTGCCTGGCGCGGCGCTCGACCCCGCGCGCCACGTCCTGCCGGCCGCGGGCACGCGCGAGGCTCTGTTTGCCTTCGCTCAGGCAGTAGTCGCCGCAGGGCCGCATGCACTGGTGGCCATGCCCAATCCGGGCTATCAAATCTACGAGGGCGCGGCCTTGCTGGCGGGTGCGCAGCCGGTGTATCTGCCGTGCCTGCCGGAGACGGGTTATCTTGCCGATCTCGATGCCCTGAGCGCAGCCGAATGGGATCGGGTGCAACTGCTGTATCTGTGCTCGCCGGGCAACCCCACCGGCGCCGTCGCCTCGCATGACTACCTGCGCCGGGCGCTGGCGCTGGCCGAACGGCATGACTTCATCATCGCCAGCGATGAATGCTACAGTGAAATCTATCCGCAGGACGCAACGCCGCCGCCGGGCCTGCTCGAGGTGGCCCATGCGGCGGGGCACACCGGCTTCGAGCGCTGCGTCGTCTTCCACAGCCTGTCGAAGCGCTCCAACCTGCCCGGCCTGCGCTCCGGCTTCATCGCCGGCGACGCCCGCATCCTGCAGGCCTTTTTCCAATACCGCACGTATCACGGCGCCACCATGCTCGGCGGCCATGTGCAGGCGGCCAGCATCGCCGCCTGGGGCGACGAGCGCCATGTCGAGGAAAACCGTGCCCGTTATCAGGAAAAATTCGACGCGGTGCTGCCGATTCTGCAGCAGTTTCTGGATGTGCAGCGCCCGGCCGGTTCATTTTACCTCTGGCCAGCCACGCCCATGGATGACGAGGAGCTGACCCGCGCCCTCTTGACCACGGCCAATCTGCGCGTCGTGCCTGGCAGCTACCTGGCGCGTGCGGTCAAGGGCCACAACCCGGGCAGCGGGCGCCTGCGCCTGTCGCTGGTGGCCGACACGCCGACCTGCGTCGAGGCCGCGCGGCGCCTGCAGCGGGTTTGTGCCGCCGTGCGCTCGTCCTGAATATATTTTTATAACGAATTCATACAACAAACAGCAAAAGCATGATGGAAGAGGCGCTCGCTTTGACGCAGGCACTGGTCCGCCGCCCGTCGATCACACCCGACGATGCCGGTTGCCAGCAGTTGCTTGGCGAACGACTCGAGGCCGCCGGCTTCGCGGTCACGCATTTGCGCTGCGGCCAGGTGAACAACCTCTGGGCCGTGGCCGGCGCGCGGCCCGCTGCTGTGCCTCGCCGGGCATACCGATGTCGTGCCGCCCGGCCCCGAAAACCCAGTGGCAGCATCCACCGTTCGCCGGGGTGATCGAGGATGGTTGGCTGCAGGACCGGGGCATCGCCATTGATTACTGCCTGCTGGCCGAGCCTTCCAGTAGCAGCCAGGTTGGCGACACGATCAAGAACGGCCGCCGACAATGCCCTGCACCGCCTGCTGCCCCTGCTGGCCGAACTGGTCACGCACCATTGGGATGATGGTGATGCGGAGTTCCCGCCAACGGCGCTGCAGGTGTCCAGCCCCCAGGCCGGCACCGGCGCGGAAAACGTCATCCCGGCATGGCCGAGGCCTGGTTCAATCTGCGCTTCAATCCGTTGCAGACGGCTGCCGAGTTGCAGCACGAGATCGAGTCACGCTGCCGTGCGCATGCGCTCGATTACAAGCCTGGACTGGCATGTATCCGGGCAGCCGTTCGTGACCCGCGAAGGCGCCATGCTCGATGCCACCATGGCCACCGTGGCAGAGGTTTTTGCCATCACACCAGCGCTGTCCACCGCCGGCGGCACCTCGGGCGGCCGCTTCATTGCACCGGCCGGCGCCCAAGTGGTGGAATTCGGCGTGCGCAACAACACCATTCATCAGGCGAACGAGCGCGTGGCGGTGGCTGCCATCGGCCAGGTATCGCGCTGCATCGAGCATATCGTCGAGCGCCTGCTGCCGGCGTAGCCTGCATTGCTCGGTTGCCGTGCCCCGGCACAATGAGAAATGCAGGATAATACCCTTGTACATATTGTTCACAACATCTCGGAGGCACACCAATGGAACAGCGTTTCGGCTATGATTTCGGCAACCACGGCGGCTTGCAGGCCCTGCTGGCGATGGAGCAATACTTGGGCAACTGCAGCCTGGAGGCCGGCCTGATCCATCTGGTCAAGATGCGTGCCTCGCAAATCAACGGCTGCGCCTATTGCCTGGACATGCACAGCAAGGACGCGCGCGCCGCCGGTGAAACCGAGCAGCGTCTGTACATGCTCGAAGGCTGGCGCGAGACGCCGTTTTACAGTGAGCGCGAGCGCGCGGCGCTGGCCTGGACCGAGGCCGTGACTCGCGTCGCCGACACGCATGTGCCGGATGCAGTCTATGAGCAAGCACGCGCGCAGTTCGCGGAGCACGAGCTGGTCGACCTGAATTTCGTCATCGTCGCGATCAATGCCTGGAACCGGCTCATGATCAGCTCGCGTACGCCAGGCGGCAGCTATCAACCCAAGCAGGCCGAATAAGAGAATATCTGGCTTGGCGATGCGCGGGGGCCTGCGTTCAGCGCCGACCCACGCCATGGCGGTAAACCAGGCGCCCGCCGAGCCAGCCACCCACGATCAAGGCAAGAAAGCCGCAACCGTCGAGAATGAATTCCAGCAGGCCCGGCGCCTGCGGCTGCAGCCCGACCAGGCGCATGCCCAGGCTGAACAGAAACAGCACCAGCGCCAGCGACATGATGCTCATGTGCCAGAGCAGGTCGCGCAGCGGCGCGCCGTCCGGCACCCGGGTCAGCTCCAGCAGGCCGGCGCACATGGCGAGCAGCGCCATGCCACAGCCGATGGCCAGCATGAGAGCCGCCAGCTGCCAGGCCGGCGCGCCAAAATGAGGGCTGACGAAATCGACGATGACCGCAATCGTCCAGCAGGCGATCGGGAAATGAACCAGAGCGGGATGCAGAGGCTGACGCATGGACCGACAGCTACAGCACGAGGCTCAGCAGGACCAGGAAGCCAAGCGCCGCGAGCAGGCCGTGAATCATGAGCGCCGACCTGGGCGCCACATTCTCGCGCAAATGCAGCGAGGCCAGGTAAAAACCGCCCGCTGCGGCAAGCAAAAGCAGCAGCAGGCCGATCCACACGCGCACGGCTGCGCCGCCCTGCACCAGCATGACCAGCAGCAGCACCAAGGCCAGCGCACCGAGCAGGCCGTGGCCGATGGATAACGGCCATGGCGCCGGTCGGCCGCGCCATACATGAGTGGCCAGCACCAGGCCAGCGCCGGCGGCGATGGCGAGGATGATCAGCGTGACATAAAGCATGACGGCGCGATTTCAGCTCGCTTCTGCCGCGACTTCAGGCGCCTTCGGCCGGCGCTCACCGGAGGCGATGGCCTCGGCAAAATGGCAGGCCACTTGGCGGCCATTGAAGCTGCGCAGCAGCGGGCGTTCCGTGGCGCAGCGCGGCCCCGCGAATGGGCAGCGCTCATGAAAGGCGCAGCCCGAGGGTGGATCAATTGGTGACGGCGGCTCGCCATGGATGCTCACGCGCTCGTGGCGCAATTCTGGGTTGACGGCCGGCGTGCTCGCCAGCAGGGCCTGGGTGTAAGGGTGTGCCGGTGCACTGAAAATCCTGCTGGCCGGACCATTTTCGACGATGCGCCCGAGATACATGACCAGCACGTCGTCGGCGGTGTGGCGCACGACGCTCAGGTCGTGGGTGATGAACAAATAAGCCAGGCCCAGTTCCGCCTGCAGGTCGGTGAACAGATTCAGCACCTGCGCCTGGATGGATACGTCCAGGGCTGACACCGGCTCGTCGGCAACCACAATCTTCGGGTCCAGCATGAGCGCCCGGGCGATGGCCACGCGCTGACGCTGGCCGCCGGAGAACATGTGCGGATAGCGATTGTAGTGTTCCTGGCTCAAGCCCACCTTGGTCATCAGCTGGCGGGCATGTTCGCTGCGTTCGCGCCGGCTCATGCGCGTGTTGATGACCAGTGGCTCTTCGAGAATGGTGCTGACCTTCTTGCGCGGATTGAGCGAGCCGTATGGGTCCTGGAACACCATTTGCACGGTGCGGCGCAAATGTCGGCGCCGTGCCTTGTCGGCTGCGGCCGCATCGTCTTCTTCGATCAGCAGGCGTCCCGCATCAGGCGCTTCGATCAGGGCCGCGACCCGCGCCAGAGTCGATTTGCCGCAGCCGGACTCACCCACGACCGCCAGCGTCTGGCCGGCGCGCAGCTCGAAGCTGACGTCGGTAAGCGCCTTCACTGTCTGTGCCGGGCGCAGGCCGCCGCCAGCCACCGTGTAATGCCGGGTCAGGCCTTCGGCGCGCAGCACCACCGAATTACTCATGCCCTGCTCCTCCAACGTGATCTTCGGGCCAACCCTGCGGCTGGCCATGGTCGAGGGGGAAATGGCAGCGCACGTGGCCATCCTGGTCTGCTTCCAGCAGCGGCCGGGTGGCACGGCAGCGTTGTTGCGTGAAACGACAGCGCGGATGAAACAGACAGCCTACCGGGCGGTTGCCCTGCCCCGGCACCATGCCCGGAATGGTGGGCAGGTGCGTGCCGGTGCTGCGTTCGGGCAACGCATCGAGCAGCGCCGCGGTATAGGGATGGCGCGGATTGGCAAACAGGTCGTCGGCGGCGCGCTCTTCCACCGGCTGACCCGCGTACATGACACTGACCCGATCGGCAGTTTCCGCGACCACGCCCATGTCGTGGGTGATCAGCACCAGGGCCATGCCCTCGTCGCGCTGCAGCTCCAGCAACAGATCGAGGATCTGCGCCTGGATGGTCACGTCCAGCGCCGTGGTCGGTTCGTCGGCGATCAGCAGCTTGGGATTGCAGGCGATCGCCATGGCGATCATAACGCGCTGGTTCATGCCACCGGAGAGCTGGTTCGGAAACGTCTTCAGCCGCTGCTCCGGCGCCGGGATGCCGACCCGGTCGAGCAGCTCGATGGCGCGGCGGCGACGGGCACGGCGGCTGCCGCCATCGTGTACGGCGATGGCCTCCATGATCTGGAAGCCGACCGTGAACGACGGGTTGAGGCTGGTCATCGGCTCCTGGAAAATCATGGCCATGTCGGCGCCGGTAATGCGCCGCCGCGCGCGCGGTTTCAGTTGCTGCAGGTCGTGGCCGTCAAACTGCAGGCGCTCGGCGCTGACTTGCGCGGTCCACGGCAACAGGCCCATGAGCGCGAGCATGGTAACGCTCTTGCCGGAACCGGATTCGCCCACCACACCCAATACTTCGCCGCGATCGACGGTGATGTCGATGTCCTCGATGGCGCGGAACGGACCGCGGCTGGTCTGGAATTCCACGCTGAGATTGCGGATTTCGAGCAACGCCATGGTTAGCTGCGCTTCATCTTCGGGTCGAGGGCGTCGCGCAGCCCATCGCCCATGATGTTGACGGCAAGCACCGTGATCAGGATGGCCAGCCCCGGGAAGGTCACCACCCACCAGGCACTGAGCACGAACTCGCGCGCATCGGCCAGCATGGTGCCCCACTCCGGCGTCGGCGGCTGCGCGCCAAGACCGAGAAAGCCAAGTGCGGCGGCATCCAGGATGGCACTGGAAAAGCTCAGCGTGGCCTGCACGATCAGTGGCGGCATGCAATTCGGCAGAATGGTGTTGAACATCACTCGCATCGGACCGGCGCCGGCCACTCGACTGGCGGTCACGTAGTCGCGCCGCATCTCGCTGATCGCCGCCGCTCGCGCCAGCCGCGTGAACTGCGGCAGATAGACGATGGCGATGGCGATCATGGCATTGGTCAGGCTGGGGCCGAGAATGGCGACCACGACGATCGCCAGCAGCAGGCTCGGCACGGCCATCATGATGTCCATCAGGCGCATGATCAGGCTTTCGATCAGGCCGCCGGCATAGCCGGCGATGAGGCCGCATAGAATGCCGCACGACAGGGACAGCATGACCACGATCAGGCCCACCGACAGCGAATAGCGCGAGCCGTAGATGATGCGCGACAGGATGTCACGTCCGACTGCGTCGGTGCCGAGCGGAAACGCCCAGCTGCCGCCCTCGGCCCAGCCCGGCGGCTGCAACAGGGCATCGCGGAACTGGTCATCGGCGCCGTAAGGCGCCAGCACATTGGCCAGCAACGCCATCAGGCAGACCAGCAGCAGGATCACCAAGCCAACGACCGCGCCGCGGTTTTCGGCAAAATAGCTCCAGAATTCGCGCAGCGGATGCGCCGCCGGTACGGTCGGCTCAAGCGCGGCGCCGGTGTCGATCGCGGTGTCGATCCCGGTGTCGCCCGCGCGGGTGTCAAGCGGTGTACTCATGCCCTTCCATAGCGAATGCGTGGATCGATCAAGCCATACAGCAGGTCCACGGACAGATTGACCAGCATGACCATGGTTGCAATCAGCAGCACGCCGCCCTGCACCGACGGATAATCACGCCGATAAACCGCATCCACCAGCCATTTGCCCACCCCCGGCCAGGAAAAAATAGTCTCCGTGAGAATGGCGCCGGCGAACAGCAGGCCCACCTGCAGCCCGACCACGGTGACCACCGGAATCAGAGCATTGCGCAGCGCATGCAGGCCGATCACCCGGCGCGAGCTCAGGCCCTTGGCGCGCGCCGTGCGCACGTAATCCTCGCCCAGCACCTCAAGCATGGCGGAGCGCGTTTGCCGCGCGATCACCGCCAGCGGAATGGTGCTGAGCACGAATGCCGGCAAAATCAGATGCTGCACGGCCGATATGAAGGCATCCGTATTGCCCTGCAGCAGGGTGTCGATGAGCATGAAGCCGGTAATCGAATCGATGAAATAAAATGCATCGATGCGCCCGGAGACCGGCGCCCAGCCGAGCAAGCCGGCGAAAATCACGATCATGAGCAGGCCCCACCAGAAGATGGGCATGGAATAGCCGCCCAGCGCCGCGCCCATGACCGTGTGATCAAACAGCGAGCCGCGCTTGACGCCAGCAATCACACCCGCCGGCACGCCGACCAGAATGGCGAACAGCATGGCGGCGATCGACAGTTCCAGCGTCGCCGGGAAGCGGGCAAAGAAATCCATCAGCACCGGCGTGCGGGTGACCAGTGAAATGCCCAGATTGCCGTGGAACAGCTCGTTCAGAAAATCCAGGTATTGCAGCCAGATCGGCTGGTCAAAACCGTACTGATGCATGAGCTCGGCATGGCGTTCCGGCGACACGCCATGAATGCCGGCCATGAGCCGGATCGGATCCCCAGGAATAAGCCGTACCAGCCCAAAGGCAATGACGGTGATCCCGAAAAAGGTCGGGATCACCAGCCCTAGTCGGCGCAGTATGAAGCGCAACACCTATCAGCTTCTCCGCATCGCCATTATTGTCGCAGCTACCGCTCGACATCCACCTCATGGAAGTAATGGCCGCCCATCGGGTCCATGACATAGCCCTTGACCGACTTCTGCAGCGGCACGAACACGGTGGAATGATCGATGGTAATCCACGGGTTGTGCTCCTTGAAGATGGCAATGGCCTGTTGGTACAGCTCGGCGCGCTTATCCCGGTCGGTCGTCTTCTGCGCCTCGATCACGAGGTCGTTGAAGTCTTCGTTGCACCAGCGCGCCAGGTTGGTGCCGGCCTCGATGCCGCTGCAGCCCAGCAGGGTATAGAGGAAGTTGTCGGGATCACCGTTGTCGCCAGTCCAGCCGAAAAACGCGGTTTCATGCTCACCTTGCGCGGTGCGCTTCAGGTATTCGCCCCACTCGTAGGAGACGATCCTGGTTTCCACGCCGATCTTGCTCCAGTCGGATTGCACCATTTGCGCCATGCGCCGGGCATTCGGATTGTACGGGCGCGACACCGGCATGGCCCACAGCGTCGTGCTGAAACCGTCTTCGTAGCCGGCTTCCGCGAGCAATTCGCGCGCCTTGTCCGGATTGTAATCGTAGTCTTCGATGTCCTCGTTGTAACCCAGCACGGCGGGCGGAATCGGGTTCTTCGCCTTTTGCGCATAGCCGTAGAAGATGGCGTCGATGATGGCATCACGATCCAGCGCATAGTTCAGCGCCTTGCGCACCTTGGCGTTGTCGAACGGCTCCTTCTCCACGTTGAACGCGATATAGCCGATGTTCAGCCCCGGCTCCTCCATGAGGTTGATGTTCGGGTCCTCTTGCAGGGCC
>DATGUT010000045.1:0-2394 GCA_035301185.1 Salinisphaeraceae bacterium | reverse complement strand
GCCTGCGCAATGGCTGCTTGCGAGCAATCCGTGTAATAGGCAAACCACAAGTCGCCGCCCGCGGCGCGCACGGCCCGCGGCACAGCTGCGGCCGAGGCCGGGCGAAAGCCGGCCTGCCAATGGGTGCCGGCGGCATCCGCGGCGCGCAGCATGGCGCGCATGGCGCGGCTCACCGGCAAGTCGGCAGGCGCTGCACGCTCGCCGTCGCGCCAGGCGAATGGGTGCGTATTCAGCCACAGCGGAATCCGCGGCTGGCATTGTTTCGCATAGCGCAATGCACGCCAATCGAAGCCGCAGAGAATGGCGCGCTCGGTAAACTGCAGGCGCTCGAGCTCGGCGAGCACCGCATCCACCAACGGCTGCCAGCAGCGCCCGCGCGGCGCAAACAGGCAGGCGGATTTGATTTCGATCACCAGCCGGAAGGTCGAGGAGCGCTGGCGAACCAGCTCGATCACCTCGGCAAGCGTCGGCACAGGCTGGTCCTCGATCACGGCCAGATCGGGGAATTTGCGGCCATAATCGCTGTGCGGATTCGGCTGGCCGATGCGATAGCGGCGGATTTCGGCGAGGGTGAGCGCCGCGATGGCGCGCCGCTCCAGCGGCCGCAGCCAGCGCCCGGCCGGCGTTTTCGTGTATTGGTGATTCAGGATCGGGTCGTGATGCACAACCAGCGCGCCGTCGGCGCTCAAGTGCACGTCCAGTTCGGCACCGTCGCAGCCGGCGGCGATGGCATGCTCGAACGCGGCCAGGGAGTTCTCCAGAAACAGGCCGCTGCCGCCGCGATGCGCAATCAGCATGAAAAGCTCCAATGACGAAGGGCCTGTCGCGCAATGCTATGATGCGCGCCTTGTGCATATTTTGCTGGCAAACCTCGCATAAACGAGTACAAGCATGCCAAAATTTTTGAAGAAGGGGGTCTTGGCAGGCGTCGGCCTGCTTGCCTGCATTGCTTTCGTGGGCTGTGTCACGGTGCGCGAAACCCAACCCGAGCAAACTGCCCGTGAGCAACTGCTGTTGTCGCGGGCTGCCGACCTGGCCAGCATGAAGATAGATCCGACGGTGCCGGCGGGTAATGCAATTTACGTCAATACCCGCTATTTCATCGATGATGATGATTATCGCACCAGATACGCGATTGCCCGCATCCGCGCTCAGTTGCTCGCCAGGGGGTATCGGCTGGTGGGCTCGCGGGACGAGGCCGACACCATAGCCGAAGTAAGCTCCGGCGCCCTGTCCATCGACGGCGCCGATACCATGTTCGGCCTTCCCAGCATACCGATCCCGATTCCTTTTGCCGAGAGCATCAGCACTCCGCAAATCCCTGTATTCAGAAATCATGAGCGCAACGGCACCGCCAAATTCCTGATCACGTTCTACAGCGCGAAAACCGGCAGCGAACAGGACATCGTTGGGCCCATTTATGGCTTCTCGCGCTATGAAAGGTCATCGATTCTGGGCATCTCTTGGCAGCAGCAGAATTTGATGGAACCCGAGGCCGAGTGAGACGCGCGCATCAGCCGGCTTTCTTGGCGCGTTGCCAAAGACTCAATCTGGCGATGGCGACAGTGGTAAGCAGCAGCATGACCACCACCAGGCCGATGACACCCGACCAGCCGGCCCTGGCCCAGAACACGCCGCCGAGCGAGCCGATGATGCTGGAGCCGAGATAATAGGCGAGCAGGTACAGCCCGGCCGCCTGGCCCCTGCCCTCTTCCGCCAAGTGCCCGGTCCAACCGCTGGCAGTGGAATGGCCGGCAAAAAAACCAATGGTCAGCAGCGCGATGCCGAGAATGATCAGGGCCAGTGGCCGGGCCGCAGTCAGGCCCAGGCCAAGCAGCATGACAAGCAGGCCGATCGTCAGCACGACGGGACGGCCATAGCGGTCGGCCAGGCGCCCGGCAATGGTGGAGGCGGCGGTGCCTAACAGGTAGACGACGAAGATCGCGCCGATGGCGCTGGCGCCGAGTTCATATGGCGCCAGGGACAGCCGGTAGGTGATGTAATTGTAGACGGTGACGAACGCGCCCATGAAGCTGAAGCCGACGACAAACACCCAGGGCAAGGCGGGATGGCGCAGGTGACGAGCCATGGGTGCGAGATGCTGGGCCGGGGTCAAGCCATGACGGGCATGAAAACGGCGCGACGCGGGCAAAAGCCAGATGAATAATAGTGTCGCGAGGGCGCTGGCCACGCCAATTGCGGCAAAAGCAAGCCGCCAACCGCCGAGATCGGCCATGAAGCCACCGATGACCCGCCCCGACATGCCGCCAATGGCGTTGCCGCCGATATACAGGCCGGTGGCGAAGCCCAGCGATGTACCCGGAGTTTCCTCCGCCAGATAAGCCAGGGCCAGGGCCGGAACCCCGCCTAATGCGACACCAGACAGCGCGCGGA
>DATGUT010000044.1:0-3219 GCA_035301185.1 Salinisphaeraceae bacterium | reverse complement strand
ACTTGGTGGCTGCACGTCGGCATTCTGGCCGCGGTGGCGCAGCGCATGGTCGATCAGCACCAGGGCGAGCATGGCCTCGGCAATCGGCGTGGCGCGCACGCCGACGCATGGATCATGCCGCCCGGTGGTGCGCATTTGCGTGGCCTGGCCGCTGGTGTCGATGGTGTCGCCGGGAATGATGATGCTTGAGGTGGGTTTGAGCACCATGCTGGCGCGCACCACCTCGCCGTTGGAAATGCCGCCCTGCACGCCGCCCGAATGGTTGCTCTTGAAGCCTTCCGGCGTGAGCTCGTCGCGATATTCGGAGCCGCGCCGCGTCACGGCGGCAAAGCCATCGCCGATTTCCACCGCCTTGACCGCGTTGATGCTCATCAGCGCCTTGGCCAGATCTGCATCGAGGCGATCATACACCGGCTCGCCCCAGCCGGGCGGCACGCCAATCGCCTGCACATTGACGCGCGCGCCGATTGAGTCGCCCGCCTTGCGCAGCTTGTTGATGTAGTCTTCCAGCTCCGGCACGCGCGCCGGCTCGGCGCAGAAGAATGGGTTGTCGTCCACCGCGTCGAGATCTTGCGCAGCCAGCTCGATCGGGCCCATCTGGGCCAGATAGCCGCGAATCTGCACGCCATAGCGTTCGGCGAGAAACTTGCGCGCGATGGCGCCGGCGGCCACGCGCACGGCCGTCTCGCGCGCCGAGGAGCGCCCACCGCCACGGTAATCGCGGCGCCCGTATTTGTGCAAATAGGCGTAGTCGGCATGGTTGGGCCGGAACACATTCTTGATGTCGCCGTAATCGCGCGAGCGCTGGTCGGCGTTGTCGATGATCACGGCAATCGGAGTGCCCGTGGTCTCACCCTCGAACACACCGGAGACGATGCGCGCGGCATCCGGCTCACGCCGCTGCGTGACGTAGCGCGACTGCCCCGGGCGGCGCCGATCAAGCTCGCGCTGCAAATCGCTCTCGTCCAGGGCAATGCCGGGCGGGCAACCGTCGACGACGCACCCTATGGCCGGGCCATGGCTTTCGCCAAAGCTGGTGACGGTGAACGCTCGACCCCAGGTATTTCCGCTCATGAATGCTGCTCTCCCTTGTCTTCGCTTGCTTGTGGATGCGCTTGCTGCCAAGCTACCCAGGCGGCCAGGTCCTCGGCCTCGAGGATGCCGACGCCAATGCCGCCGCGCTGCAACTCGACCCAGGTCACCGGCAACTCCGGGTACAGCCGTTCCAGCGCATAGGCGGTAAAGCCGACCTCCAACACCAGCAAGCCATCTTCGGTCAGATGCTGCGGCGCTGCAAACAGCAGGCGCCGCAGCAAGTCCAGGGCATCGCCGGCGCCGGTGAAGGCAAACTCGGGCTCGTGATGGTATTCGGCCGCGAGCGTTGCCCATTCCTCCTGCGGCACATAAGGTGGATTGCTGACGATCAAATCAAAGCGCTGGTGCGCCAGGCCGGCAAACAAATCTGCCTGCACGCATTCGACCTGGGGGCCGAGATCATGGCGTTCGACATTGATGCGCGCCACTGCCAGTGCCTCCGGGCAGGCATCGCTGGCCACCACGCGCGCATCCGGAAATGCCAATGCACAGGCAACTGCAATGGCGCCGCTGCCGGTGCACAAATCGAGAATGGACAACGGCTCGCGGTGTTCCAGCCAGGGCTGGAAACTATGGTCGATCAGCTCCGCGATCGGCGAGCGCGGAATGATCACGCGCTCGTCGACATAAAACGCCAAGCCGGCAAACCAGGCCGTACCGGTCAGATAAGGCGCCGGGCGGCGACTGATAATGCGCTCTTCCAGCAAGGCGACGATGGCTTCGCGCTCGGCCTGGGTCAGGGTCGCGTATAGGTAAATATCCGGCAGGCCGTGATCCAGCGCGATGACGTGCAATACCAACTGCGCCGCTTCATCCAGCGCATTGTCGGTGCCGTGGCCGAATTGCAGGCCCGCCGCCGCAAAGCGTGATGCGCCCCAGCGGATGTAATCCAGCGGACGAGACAAAACTGCCGTGACAGCCTGCTCGGCGGCGCTCGTATCCTGTCTGGAAGTCATGCCTGCATGTCCGTGCGCTCAAATTGCATCAAAGCCGAAATCATAACCATTGTTCCGCCGCATTCCGGCAGACAACAGCCATCTGCCTATGCCGCGCGCATTATACTATGCGCGCCCCAAGTGATTGCCCCATCTTACATTTGCTTACCACCGAAATATGCCGCACACCTCTGCCCGTCTGCCCGAGCGCCTGTTCGCCCTGCTGCAGTTCTGCCTGCCCACGCGCCTGCTGTCACGCGCCATGCATGCGCTCGCCGAGTGCCGCATCCACTGGGTCAAGCAGAGCCTGATCAATAATTTTTGTCGACTGTACAAGATTGACCTGAGCGAGGCAGCCGAGCCACAACCCACGGCCTATCCCAGCTTCAATGCGTTTTTCACCCGCGCGCTGCAACCCGGCGCGCGCATCATGACCGGTGGCGATGCAACTGTCGTCGCGCCGGTCGACGGCGCCCTGGGCGCATTCGGGCGCATCGAAGGCGGCCGTTTGTTCCAAACCAAGGGCATGGCCTACAACCTGAACGAGCTGCTCGCCGGCCATGACGATTGCTGCGCACGCTTCGTCGGCGGCAGCTACGCCACGCTTTACCTGGCGCCGCGGGATTATCATCGGGTGCACATGCCGCTCGCGGGCCGACTGCAGGCGAGCCACTACATCCCCGGGCGGCTGTTTGGCGTTAATCCCGCCTCGGTGCGCGCCATTCCCAGGCTGTTTAGCCGCAATGAGCGCTTGTTGGCCCGTTTTGATACGGCCTTCGGGCCCATGGCCGTGATCATGGTGGGCGCCTTCTGCGTCGGCGGCCTGGAAACGCGCTGGGCCGGGTCTGTCTGCCCGCCCCACCAACGCCAGCCACGACCACTGCAAGCAACAACCGCCGCAGCGGCGGGCGCTTTCCAGCGTGGCGAGGAAATGGGCCGCTTCAATCTCGGCTCCAGCGTCATCCTGCTGTTTGGGCCGAATATGCTGACATGGAATCCAGCCTTGGCCGCCGGGCAAACGCTGCGCTTGGGTCAGACTCTGGCCCGCGCCGGCTAGAGCCTTTTTCGTGTTTCTCGGTTCACACATTGCTGTCTAAAATGTGCTCAGGCAAGGCGCGAGGAGTGAAGTTTGGTCATTCCAAATGAACGACGAGCAACGCCGCATGAGTGCATTTTAGGCAGCAACCCT
>DATGUT010000043.1:0-6938 GCA_035301185.1 Salinisphaeraceae bacterium | reverse complement strand
TACAGCGAACTTCATGCCAGGATCAGCAGCGCCGCGAAGCCGGCAATGCCGGCCATCAGCCAAGCGACATAATCACCGAGGTGGCCGGAGTGCGCGCCGCGCAGCGCATTCAAGGCCAGCAGCAGCGGGTGCAGCACCCAGCCAGGGACCCGTGGCAAGCGCCGCCGCCAGATGCCGGCTGCCGCGAGCATCAGCGCCAGGACAATGGTGACAACGCTGGTGACAAATCCTTGCGCTGTCCAGACTTGTACCGCCACGGCCGACTCGGCCACCGCCGGCGCACCGAACAAGGCGGCTGCCGCATAACCTTTCGGATCCATGAAAATTGCAGCGGCATGAGCGAAATCGAGGCCCAGCATGGTCGCGATGCCCAACAGCAACGCCAATGCCAAAAGAATGATGCTGGGCGCGATCATCGTCCATGGGATCCTGCGCAGCGGCCCGCGTTCGGTTTCCGCATCTTCTTCCTGTTCTTCTGCTATGCCCGCAGCCGATCGGCCCCAGCCAAAAAATATCCGCCCGGCTGTCCGCAGCACGGCGCCGCCGGTGATCGCGGTGGTCAGCACGTAGCACCAGATGAGCGAGTGCAAACCGGCCGCGCCCGCGGCCGCCTCGATCACGGCTTTGCCCGCGGATGTGGCGAACGGCGGCAGACCAGCGTAGATCAGCCCGCCAAGGATGAAAACCAGGCGCGTCGCCCACAGGCCGCGGCCGCGCCCATGCAGCTGATCCTCCGCAACCGTCTCAAAGCGATTGAGGAGAACCCCCGTGCCCAGAAACAGTGCTGCCTTGACGGCCGCATCGCCGAGCATGAACAGGCCCACACCCGCGAACGCAGAAACCCTGAGCAGGCCCACTGCCATCAGGTACAAACCGATATGGGCAATGGTGGAAAATGCCAGCAGCCGCTTGACGTTGTTCTGGCTGTAACTCATGAGCGCGCCAATCAAGGCGGTGGCCGCGCCGAACACCAGCAGCGTCCGGCTCACGGCGGCCGCATCCAGTATCCCCGCATAAACACTCCAGTACGTGCGCGCGATCGCATACACGCCCAGTTGCGACATGATGCCGGAAAACAGCACACATACAGGTGTCGGTGCAACCGCATGCGCATCCGCGGACCAGAAGTGAAATGGGGCGACGGCGGCCTTGACCAGCCAGCCGCAGCTGAGCAAGACGAAGGATGCGACGACGGCATAACCCGTTATCGCGCCCGCATCGCGCAGCCGCTCGCCCACCTGGGCCAGGCCGAGTTCGCCGGTTTCGGCATAGATCAGCGCAATGCCCAGCAGCACCACATAGCCACCCAGCGAATTGACCACGCCGAAGTTCAGCGCACCCTGCACCGTATGCGGCTGCTCTGCCATGAAACCGGTGAGCGCATACGCCGCCACACCCATGAGCTCGAAGAACACAAACATGTTGAACAGGTCGCCGGACAGGGCAAAACCGCACAGCCCGGCCAGAAAGAGCAGCATGAGCGCGTGAAAATAGGATTCCACGGCCTCGAAGTAACGCCAGGAAAAGACCAGCGCCGCCAGCGTCAGGACGCCGGCAAGCACGACCAGGCCCGCGCTGACCGGATCGGCCATAAGCAGAATGCCAACGCTGGTGCCATCGTGCGGCTGCCAGCCGCCCGACCAGAGCGCCTGTCGCCCTGCCGCCAGCGTGTACAGAATCGTTGCGCCGGCGCCGGTAACCGCCAATGCCGCGAACAAGGCCACGCCGTCAACCACAACGCGCGGCAAGTGCCGGCCGGCAGCGGCCAAAAAGGCGCCGACGACAAGCGGAATGGCAATCGTGAGCGGGACGAGGGCGGCGACCAGCGACATGTCAGCCGTGCAGCGAGCGCAGCCTGTCCGGATCGATGGTGTGATGGCGCTTGTGGACCTGTATCGCGATCGCGAGCAACAACGCCGTGACCGCGGCATTGACGACGACGTCGGTAAGCACCATCGCCTGCACCACGGGATCCACCACCGCGGCATCGCTTGCAATGCCGCTGAATACCGGCGCGGTGGCGCCCCACTGGTAGCCGATCGCCAGCAGCAGCACATAGGTCGACGACTGGCACACCGACAGGCACACCACGGCATGAATCAGATTGCGGCTCGTGACCAGGCCATAGACACCGATGAGAAACACCCAGACAGCAAGCAGATACGCAAGCACACTCATTTTCGGGCTGTCTCCCGGCGCAGCAGCAGCGCCTGCTCCAGGAACTGGGCGATCAGCAAAACAACGCCGGCAGCCACTTCAATGCCGACCAGGATATTGAGCAGCGGTACAGTGCCGGCGGACAGCAGCTCACCCTGTGTGCCGTAGGGCATGACATTGGTCAGAAAGACAGCACCGGTCAGCATCGCGCCGAACCCGAGCAGCACAAACGCGCCTGCAGCAACGGCCTCCGTGGCCTCGAACACCGGCACGGGACGCAAACGAGCCAGGGTCGGGAAGTCGCCGGCCAGATACAGCAGGTGAATGGCGGTGCCGAGCACGACGCCGCCCTGAAAGCCGCCGCCCGGGCTGATGTGCCCGTGCAGCACGATGTAAATCCCGACCAGGATGGTGACCGGCAACAGCAGGTAAGCCGCCAACCGCAGCGTATTCGGCACCGGCGGCCGCCGTTCCTGGCGATGCGCGCGCGGGGGGATCTCCTCCTCGTCGGGGTTGCGGCGCAGCAGGGCGGCGATGCCGAGCACGGCGGCGACGAACATGAATGTTTCGGCCAGCGTGTCGAGCCCGCGCTGGTCGAACGTGACCGAAGCCACGGCATTGGCTGTGTGGCGCTGCACCTGTGCCGCCAGCACCGCGCGTTCGGCATAGCGGTGCTGCGCCGTGCCGAACCCCGGCACGGACAACAGGGCCGCCGCCAGCAACAGCGCGAAGCCGCAGGCTCCAAACACGAACAGGATGAGGCGGGCACGCCGGGTCATTGGCGCTTCCGGGCTCGGGTCTTGGCAATGGCCAGCACGACAATCAGCGGCACCACAGCCGTGCCCACCGCCAGTTGCGACAAGGCCACATCGGGCGCCTGCAGCACGACAAACAGCAGGCTCAGCACAAGGCCGTACGCCGACAACGTCACCGCCTGTCGCAGCGGCTCGCGGGTGAACACGACCGCGGCGGCGCCGCCGGCAACCAGTATGAATGTCACGATCATGAGCGCGGTCATGGTTATTACTCCTCCCGGCGGATGACAAACCCCATCGCCGCCGAGACGATGGGCGAAGTCAGTACAGTAAGCACGACGATGAAAACCACCTTGACCGTGGCCGCGGCAAAGCCACCATCGAGCGCCACCGCCAAGCCGATCAGCGGCATGCCCAGGGTCGCGGCCGGAGCGACGTAATGCAGCCGATCGTAGCGATTGCGCACGATCAGCAGCCCGATCGCGGAAAACACCATGATCGCGATCCCAAGGGCAAGCAAAACCATTGCGACGGCATGACTCATAGTGACTGACTCAGAAAACGGCTGAACACGAGCCCGCCGGCGAGTGACAGCAGCGCGAGCACCAGCGCGGTGTCGAGATAGATCGCCCTGCTCAATCCGTACGCAACCAGCACCAGCACCGCGATGGCCGCGACAGTGGCAAACTGCAGCCCGATCAACCGCTCCAGGGCATCGCCATGGCAGGCCGCGATCAGCCCGGGCAACAGAACCAGCACACAGAGCACGACGGCAGCAAGCAACCAGATGTTCATCGCTCCAGGGCCTCCGCCAGACGGCCATGCCCGCCCACGCAATGAATTGTCAAAACGTCTGCGCCGCACTCGCCGCCACGGCTGTCGAAGACATAGGAGCCCGGCGCCGCAGACAACAGAATGGCCGCCAGCGCACGCCGTGTGCGAGCCACATGCGGATCTGGCTCGGGTGGGAGATTAATATGATAAACCTGACCTTGCTCCGCGGTTGCGCCACCAGCAGAGCGGCCCAGCAGCAGGCCGAGCGCCGGCATGTCCAGGGCGATATCGACCAACAGCGCCGGCAGCCAGCGCCACCAGCGCAGACGGATCTTGAACACCATTTTCTCCGCCCTGCGCGCGAGTACGGCAACCATGCTGACAGACGCCGCCGCGGCTGCCCCGGCACCGATTTCGACCAGCGAGAATGACGACAGCAGCGCCAGATAAAGCAGGAACAACAGCAGCCACCAAGCCAGCAGCTCCATCTTATGGTCTTTAAAAGCCATCATATTACTCCGGAAAGCAATGCCATCGCCTCTTGGCTGCCGCGCTGGCGACGATTGTTTCGAGCTCGGTCATTGCCGGCAATGGCCGCCATCACCGCACGCTGTGAACGCGCTTCCCAGCAGCCGATTTCGTGCAGCAAAGACAAGCGCAACGAACGTGCCCTACGCCGCTGCCATCAGCTTGTCGAGGGTGATGGGCAGCTCGCGCACGCGCCTGCCGGTGGCGTGGTAGACGGCATTGGCCACCGCGGCGGCAATGCCGGTAATGCCGATCTCGCCGATGCCGCGGGCGCCGAATTCGTTGAACTCGTAGTCGGGATGATCGAGCAGGATCACCTCGACGTCCGGTTCGTCGGCATGCACGGGCACCAGGTATTCGGAGAAATTGCTGTTGACCGGCAGGCCGTCGCGGAAATCGTATTCGGTCTGCTCGTACAAGGCCGCGCCCAGGCCCATGACGATTGCGCCTTCGACCTGGCTGCGGGCGGTCTTGGCATTGATGATCTGGCCGACGTCGATGGCGCTGACCACGCGCGTCACATGCAACTCGGAAATACCCGGGTCCCAGCTGATTTCGACGAAATGGGCGCCAAACGAGCGGAACGAGTAATCCTTGGACGCACCGGGTGTATGTGCTTCGCCGTCGGCACTGGCGAGCATCTGGCTCTCCAGAATCTCGGCAAAGCTTGCAGACCTGCCTGTCTGGTCACGGAGTTCACCGCCGACATAGCTCAGCTCAGCGGGCTTGCTGCCGGCAAATGGAGCGCCTGCGGCCACGGCATATTTCTTCAGCTTGGCGATGGCGGCGCGCGCGGCCGCGGCAATCGCCGGCAAGGTGGTGGCCGTGGCCTGGGAGCCGCCCGAGATTGCACCCGGAGGCTGGGAGGAATCGCCGATCCGCACCTCGATCTGCGCCAGCGGCAGATCGAGGATGCTGCTCGCCGCCTGGGCGACGATGGTGTAGGTGCCGGTGCCGATATCCTGGGTGGCAGTGGCGGCCACGGCCGTGCCATCGGCACGCAGCGACACGCGCGCCTGGCAGGAGTTTCTGATCGCGGGCCAGTTGCAGGCCGCCATGCCCCAGCCGAGAATCCGATCGCCAGCGCGCAGCGAGCCGATCTCGGGATTGCGCTTTTCCCAGCCAAAGGCCGCGGCCGCCCGATCATAAGCCTCGAGGATGTGATTGCTGGAAAAATCCAGATTTTGGCTTTGATCAGTCGCGGTGTAATTCAAGCGCCGAAAGGCGAGCGGGTCCATACCCGCGACCTCGGCCATTTCGTCCATGGCTCCTTCCAGGCCGAACATGCCCACGCCGGCGCCCGGCGCACGCATGGAAGTCGGCGAGCCGCGGTTGGCCGGCGTAGTGGCGTGGCTGACGATGACGTTGTCGCAGTCGTACAGGCTCATGCTCGGCTCGCCGCAGGTCTCGACGAAGCTGTTGAGCGGCGACACGGTGCTGATCGATTCATGGCGCAGCGACACCAATCTGCCCTCGTCGTCGGTGGCCAGGCGCATGTGCTGGCGGGTTTCCGGGCGATGCCCGGTGGTGGTGAACATTTGCTGGCGCGGCACCACCAGCTGCACCGGCCGGCCCAGCTCGCGCGCGGCGGCGCTGGCCGCGATCGCATGCGGCCAGATCCACAGCTTGCTGCCGAAGCCGGAGCCGATGAACCTGGAATGCAACTCGACATGCTCCAGCGGCAGGTCGAACACCTTGGCCAGCACGTTGCGGGCGATGAACACGCCTTGCGAGCTTTCCTCGATGAACAGGCGGCCGTTGTCCCAGCGCGCAACGGTGGCATGCATTTCCATCGGGTTGTTGGTCTGCACCGGCGTTGTATACGTGACATCGATCTTGTGCGCGGCGCGCTCGAAAGTGCCGGGCGCATCGCCGCGCTCGTGGCCGGTGCTGGCGGCCGGGCTCGCGCCATGCGCCGCCAGGGCCTGATCCAGATTGGCCGCAGCCGGCTGCCGCTCATATTCAACCTTGACTTGGTAGGCGGCCGCACGCGCGTTTTCGAACGTATCGGCCACGACCAGCGCGACGAACTGGCCGGCATAGTAAATCGTGTCGTCCTCGAATGGCAGCCGGCTTTCATCGACGTTGTTGGCCTCCGCCGGGCTGTTCGGGGTGCGGTGCAGCCTGGGGAAATGCTGGTGATGAAAAATGTCCACCACGCCGGGAGCATGTTTAGCCGCCTCCAGATCGAGCTGTTTGATGCGGCCGCTGGCAATGCTGCTGAACACACCATAGCCATGCAGCAGGCCCTCCGGATAATGATCGGCCGTGTAGCGCGCGCGCCCGCTGAGCTTGGCGGCGCCATGAATGCGCGGCACGGCCGCACCGATGATGTATTCGCCCTGGGCGTACTGGCTGGTCATGCTGATCCTCCTGTGGCCTGGGCAACGGCCTGCTCGAGCGCGCGCACAATGGCTTGGCGACCCAGTGGAATCTTGAATGCGTTTTGTGTTTGCGGGATGGCATCCTGCAAGGCGATGCGTGCGGCTTGCTGGAACTGCGTCGCGGTGGCCGCCTGCCCGACCAGCGCCGCCTCGGCATCGTGGGCGCGCCATGGTTTCGTGGCGACACCACCGAGCGCCAGCCGCGCAGCTCGAATCGTGTCGCCATCCAGCGCCACGATGGCGGCGCAGGAGGCGAGTGCAAACTGATACGAGGCGCGATCGCGCAGTTTCACGTAACTCGAATGGCTGTCGGCAATGGGCGCGTCCAGCGTGATGTGAG
>DATGUT010000042.1:0-3323 GCA_035301185.1 Salinisphaeraceae bacterium | reverse complement strand
ACCCTCGGGGCGAGGCCATTTTGGCGCAATACGGCATTACCGCTTGCTTATGCAGCGCTGCTACAAGGCGCTCGTCGCGCCTTGTCTTGCAGCAAAATGGCCGCTGCTGTGCGGATCGGGAAATGCGAAAAAGGCTCTAGCATCTACGCCAAGTCAGTCGTCTGCCGCTTCCATTGCCGTAGCGGCGGCCGCATCGTCGGGCAAGCCAACGTCGATGTCGGTGGGCAGCATCTCGATATCATCGCTCCAGCCGCCACCCAGCGCCTTGAACAGATTGGCCGTGGCGACGAAGCGATCGCGAATGGCCTGGGACAGCTGCAACTCGGCGCTGAACAACTGGCGCTGCGCATCCAGCACGTCACGCAAATCGGTGCTGCCGGCGTTATAGCGCTCGCGCGCCAGCCGCAGCGTGGCTTCGTAATCCTCAACCTGGTTTCTGGTTGTGCGCACCCGCTCTGCGGTCACATCGACACCGACGAGCGCATCGCGCACATCGGCAAAGGCATTGCGCACGGCCTGGCGGTACATGATGATGGCCTGTTCACGTTGCGCCTTGGCGGCTTCAATGTTGGCCTGAATGCGACCAAAGCTCAGGATGGGCGCGCCGATCGCTCCGCCGACGCTGGCGGCCTCCGCTGCCGATTCGAACAGGCTGCCGATGCTGGTGGCGGCGCTGCCAATCATGGCGGTGAGATTCAAGGTCGGAAAATACTGCGCCCGCGCCACGCCAACGTTGGCATTGGAGGCCGCAAGCGTGGCTTCCGCGGCGCGGATATCCGGCCGCCGGTTGACCAGCGTGGACGGCAGCAGCACCGGCAACTCCTCGGGCAGGGCAATCTCCTGCAGCGGCGCCGGCTCGATTTCTGCTTCGCTCATGATCGCCCGCGGGCTCTTGCCCACCAGCAGCGCCAATGACGATTCGAGCAGGCTTTCCTGCTCCAGCAGTTGCGGCAACTGAGCTCGGGCATTGGCCAGAATTGCCTGCGTTTGCAGCAGCGTCAACTGATCGATGGCGCCGAACTGATAGCGCTTCTTCGCCAATTCCAGGTCTTCGGCGCGGGTTTCTATGGTGCCGCGGGTGATGCGAATTTCGCGCTGTACTGCGCGCAGCGACATGTAGTTGGCGACGATGTCACCAACCACCGACAAGCGGATGGCGTCGTGCGTATAGGCCGCGGCCAACAATTGCGCCTCGGCTGCTTCATGGCCCGCGAGGGCGGAGAACAGATTCAATTCATAGTCCAGCGTGGCCGCAACGCTATAAGAACTCGAGTAGCGCGATTGGCCGCTGGCGCGAATGGCCGGGTTGGCCTCCAGGCTGGCCTTGGCACGGCTGGCCTCGACCTGACCACTGAGGGTCGGGTAAAACTGTGCCCTGGACAGTCCGAGCTGCGCCCGCGCTTGCTGGATTCTCGCTGCCTGCAAGGCAATATCCAGGTTGCTGGCCAGGGCCGTGTCGATCATCCGCGTCAGCACCGGATCCTCGAACTGCTGCCACCACTGGACCATGGCCGCACGCTGGTCGGCAGCAAGATTGGCCGAGGCCTGCTCATCCGCGGGCAGATCCAGGCTCGGGCGCTCATAATCGGGCACCAGGGCGCAAGCCGACAGGCCGACACACAACATGACACAGCTGCACAGGCGGGCAAGCCGATGCCAGGATGCACCGCGGCTAGCCATGGTATTGTTCTTCACCAGTGCCGTCGGCGTTGCCTGTGCCGGCAGGCTTGTCCGCAATGTCATTGTTTTCATTTTGTTTTCGGTTCCGTCCAGTTACCCAGTCACTCAGCTTTTCGATCACTTCGTAGAACATCGGCACAAAGATCGTCGCCAGGAACGTTGCCGCCAGCATGCCACCAATGACGACCGTGCCGATGGCTTGACGCGAGGCTGCGCTTGCGCCTGTTGCGATCGCCAAGGGTATCACGCCAAGAATGAACGCCAGCGAGGTCATGACGATGGGCCGGAAGCGCAGGCGTGCCGCATTCAAGGCCGCCTCGCGATACGATTTGCCCTCGGCTCGCTCAAGCACGGCAAACTCCACAATCAGAATGGCGTTTTTCGCCGCCAGGCCGATCAGGACCAATATTCCGACCTGGAAATAAATGCTCTGCTCGACACCGCGCATCCATACCGCCAAATAGCCGCCAAACAGGGCGAATGGCACCGCCGTCAGCACGCTGATGGGCAGAGAGATGCGTTCGTACAGGGCGGCCAGGAACAGCAGCACCATGATCATGCCAAAGCCGATCGCAATCAGGGCCGCGGCGCTGGCGCGCTTTTCGAAGAAGGCCTCGCCGGTCCAGGCGATGTCATAGGTATTGTCCAGCTCGGTTGCGACCAGCTCTTCCATGGCGGCAATGGCATCGCCGGTGCTGTAGCCCGGTGCCGGATCGGCCATGACCTTGGCGGAGGGGAACATGTTGAAGCGCTCGACCACCTCGGGGCCAGTGGTCCGTTCGGTGTCCACCAATGAGGAAATCGGAATCATGTCCTGCGTGGTTTGCGAACGCACAAAGACATCGCGCAGATCTTCCGGCTTGCTGCGAAAATCATATTGCGACTGCAGGTTGACCTGGAAATTACGCCCCAGCAGGGTGAAGTCGTTGACATACAGGCTGCCGAAGGTCGCCTGCAGCGTGGCAAACACATCAGGCAGAGACACCCCGAGCTCCATCGCCTTTTCCCGATCAACATCGAGGAAATAGCGCGGCACGTTGCTTTGCAGCGTGGTCTGCACATTCTGCAGCTCAGGGCGCTGGTTGGCGATGGCGACCACCCTGTCGACCTGCTCCTGAATCTCGTTGTAGCTGGCGCCGCCGGTATTCTGGATGAAGCCGGTAATGCCGCCAGTGGTCGACAGACCCTGGATGGGCGGTGGGTTGAATGCCAGAACCCGTCCTTGAGGAATGCCCATGCCCATGGCAAACAGGCCCTTGACGACCTCATCGGCCGTGATGTCCCGCTCGCCCCAGGGCTTGAGCGAAACAAAGGAAACGGCACTGCTCAATTTCACGGACGAGGCCAGCAGGTCGAAGCCCGAAATCGCCGTTATGTTGTCGATCGCATCCGGGAACTGCGCCATGGCGCGATGTGTCACGGCATCGCGCACCTCGTTGGTGCGCGTCAGGGAGGCGCCGGGCGGTGTATTCATCTGCACGAACACGACCCCCTGGTCCTCATCCGGAATCAGGGTGCTCGCCACCTGGGTGGACAGGCCCCAGGTGGCAAAAATCATGACGCCGAAGAAGGCCAGGCCGAGCAACACGCGGCGCAGCAGCTGATTGGTCAGGCTGACATAGCCATTGGTCAGCTTTTCGAAG
>DATGUT010000041.1:0-6901 GCA_035301185.1 Salinisphaeraceae bacterium | reverse complement strand
CGAGTAGCCAATCAACAACAGGATTGCCAATAAGCAAACGTCGTCCCCTTCGTTGCACGCCCATACCGAATTCGTGCAGTGCAACAGTCGGCTGGCGCCGCGCATTCCAGTCAGCTACGCTTGTCAGCAAGTTCAGGATTGGGGGTTCTTTCAGAATTTGCGAAAGATATTAGACGTTATCTGATCAAAAGCTATTTCATGCGGACGTTACCTTGGGCTGCACGACAGGGTTTACACCGGCACAGGGATCGTAATCGACCTCGTTGGCCAGAATGGCCCAAATCTGCCAGGCATGTTTGTTGGCAATGGTCATGAAGACTCTGCCGTAGAGGGTGTGCTGATCGAGTGCCTGCAGAGGACAACTGACGGGCATGGGCCCGAATATGTTGCGTGCATGTGGCCAGATAGCCATCCGGCCGTAACTACTCCCGGGCCTCGAGCTGAATCAGGGTTTTGATGTCATCCGGGACAGCCAGCGCATCCAGATTGCCAATTGCCGTTTCAAGGTGGCATCGCCCTGCGCCATGACGACGCCGAACTCGGCCAGCAGCCCACGAATGCGGTTGCCAATGGCCTGTTTACGCCCATCACGAGTGCGATGCCAACTCAGCCGCGCTGGTTGATCGACGCCCTTGACCGGCACGAGACGCATGTTTCCTTGTCGGGCGGCCGTAGCGACGGCTTCGGCATCATTGCGGTTATTCTTGGCGGCCTTGGCTTTGCGCAATGGCTTGACGTTTAAACACGTTTCGGCGCAACACATGCCCGTTCGGGTTGACTTCGCACATGGCAAGCGAATGCTTGGCCAGATCGGCACCGATAAGTGTAATATTCATGATGAGTCTTCCTCTTGGGTGCAGGCTGGTATATCCAACATGGCTCCTTGAAGCCGAAGTTTCGGGAAGAAGTCTCTTTTACTTGCTGCAGGGGAAACACCCTGACAGGATAGGCGCTGCCGCAACCTACAAACGGGGGGAATCATGCGTATATCTATTCACCGCGTCGTAATGCCTGGACTGCTGACGCTTTTTGCAGCGCAGGCCGGCCTGGCGCAGCCTGAGACATATCCGGATGGCCACGGTAGCAGCGTTACATTCCCTCAGGGCGATGTATCCTTCGCGGACGAGGTTGTACATTACGATACTGGTAGCAAGAAGCCCATTCAGGACGCCCGCGATCCCGAGCAGGCGCTGGGCACACCGGATTATGAGAAGGGCGGCAAGCGAGGATACGTGTCGCTGGGCTGTGGCGGTGAACTGGTGTTGAAGTTCACCGATAACCGGCTGATCGACATCCCCGGCCCAGACCTGTATGTGTTCGAGGTTGGTCCGGCGATCGAGCCCACGGCGCTGGCCATATCCAACAATAGTAAAGACTGGATCCGCATTGGACGCATCGAAGGTGGCAAGGCGGAGATCGATATCGCACCCTACGTTGACGGCGACGACGGCTTTCGTTACATCAAATTGGTGGATCTGAGAGAGAAATGCGGTGGCAAAACACCGGGCGCAGATATCGATGCGGTCGGTGCCATCGGTTCGCTCCGCCACATTGCGCTCGATAGTTCGGTGCTGTTCGATACAGGCAAATACCAGCTCAAACCCCGTGCCTCGGAAGCCATTGATGAGGCCGTGGCCGGTATTGATTCGCAACAGCTCCAATCAGTAGTGGTTGCTGGTCACACCGATGCTGTGGGCAGCGCCGAGTCCAACCAGGTACTGTCGAAAAACCGTGCGCAGTCGGTGGCGGGCTATCTGATTGAAAAAGAGGGTATTCCCGAAGGCAAGATTGAAATCGAAGCCCATGGCGAGAGTGATCCAGTGGCCAGCAACGAGACCGCAGAAGGTCGCGCCAAAAATCGCAGGGTCGAGCTGAGCGTTCGGACCGCGACTGATGGGGAGAAAGCGGATATCGCGCGCATCGAGATCCTGGGGATCTGGCGCTCGGACAATAATCGTCAAACGACGCTGCGCAAAGAGGATGGCAGCATCAGCGGCGACTATACCAAGAAGGGTGGTGGGCACATCCAGGGTGAATTCACCAGCGAAACTGTGTTCGAAGGATTTTGGATAAAAGACGACTCCGCCCGAGCCTGCGACACAGAGAAGGGTGGCAGCAAATATTGGGGCAATCTGCGGATCGAGTTCGAATCGGCGGCTCGCGACGCGTTCGACGCCCAATGGTCATATTGCGGCGATACGGACTGGCGCGGTAGTTGGCAGCATGCGGAGAGAATCCTGTGACTGGAGCCCGTACGGCGGCTTTGCGAAAGCAGGCTTACCCCCTGGTCGCACTCGCAGAAATGCTCTTGATTCTTTAAGGCGTGTTCACAATCACTGCGGCGTCGTGTTGCTGCCCATGAGTGCCAAACAAGGCGCGTGGCACCGCTCGCAGCATTCCTATAAGCAGGCCACGCAACGCAGGATGGCGCGCCGCTTTTGGTAGAAGTGGGGGCGTAGCCCTCCGGGCCGGGACCATTCTCCGCAATCCAGCGTTTCAGGAAACATGGGCATTGTAGCGGCAATCATGCACGGTAGCCGGTATCCGCAGCATTAGAAGAAGCGGATATAATGAGACGCGGCAGTCGCTGACTAACCTGCTCTTTCGTTCGGGCGGGCTGCGGCAGAGCTTCATTATCATCCATCGTGGGGGGAAGGATGGTTTGGTTGATTCTTGTAGTAATCGCACTTGTTGTTCTTGTTGCCATTGCGGCCTCGGTGAAGCGCTCTCCGGGTTTGGCCAGCGCAAACTATCCCTACACCAAGTGCCAAGCGTTATTCACCCCGGCGGAGCGCTCTTTCTTAGGCGTTCTTGATCAAGCCGTTGGGGACGATTATCGGATTTTCGGCAAGATTCGCGTTGCAGATGTATTGGAGCCGAAGCGGGGCCTGGACAAAAGCGCCCGGCTGACGGCCTTTAATCGCATCGCATCTAAACACTTCGATTTTGTGCTCTGCGCAGATGATGATTTATCCGTTGTCGCGGCCATTGAGCTCGATGATGCCTCCCATCGGAGGAAAAAACGCCAAGACCGGGATGCATTTCTGCTGAGTGCATGCGCGGCTGCGGCGTTACCACTTATCCAGGTCCGGGCGCAGCAATCCTATTCTGTGCCGGAACTGAGGAATACCATGCTGCAGGCGTTGCCCTCGCGCCAGGCACTGCCACCAGAGTCCCAAGCCGAAGCCCCCTCACCCACGGCCTCTGACCAGGCAACGCCTGTCGCCGAGGAGCCGCCGCAATCGGAGATGCCGACCTGTCCAAAATGTTCGGCACCCATGGTGCTGCGTCGCGCAAAAACGGGCAAGAATGCCGGGCGACAATTTTGGGGTTGCAGCACTTTTCCCAGATGCCGCGGCATGCTTAAGACGCGTGAGTAGACTGCGTCGCCGAGCGCAAGCGTCAAGCCGCAATGAGGCGTTGGCTCTTAACTCACTTGCTGGATAAAGCGGCAAAAGCTCAGCTGAACAACCCAGACCAGGCATTTTATTGCCGACCGGCGGCATTCATGGCTGTGCTGACCCAGTGCTGCAGGTCGTCGGCCAACTGCTGGCTCGCTACGCTCAAGGCTTTGACGCCGCCCTGCGCATCCGGCGTGGGAGCCGGGACGCGAACGCTAAAATGCTGCTGGGCGATGACCTGCTCACCCTGATCATCAATCAGCGTCGCAGTGGCTTCTATGACGCCGGCACTCAGGTCGGGTTGTGCGAAGCGCTGGCTGAAATCCTCGAGGTGCAATTGCAGGCTTGTATCGGCAGCAGCTGGATTATCGGCTCCGACCACGGCTTGCCAACCGCCACTGGCGGCAAATGTGTTCTGAATAATGGCTTCCAGCAGTGCCGCAGGCGGCGCGGCCCAGTTTGAATAGGCGTAGGCGGTCAGGCGATTGCCGTTACGATAGGCCAACCGATAGTACATCGCCGTATCAGCCAACCATTGCGGCACAGCGATCTGCGCGATTCGCAAGACCTTGTCGCTGTTTGGCTGCGCTGCGCTGCTTGGGGTTGCCACCGGCTCCTCTACGTCCAGACCGTAGTGGCGAGGCGCAGTCGATGCGCCAGAAGATATGCAGCCGGCCAGCGCCAGCATGCCTGCACATGCCAATATGGCAAGGGGGGAAAGAACCCAACGCTGCCATCGCTTGCTGCACTCGTCAGAATACAGTTGGCGGCCTGTCAACAATTTTCTGATCATTATCATTATCTTACCTGCCTTTGTCCCCGAATCCGGGCTCGCCGGGGCCAGGTACCGGCTCGGGGGCGCCGAAAATCAGACTTTGCGGATTGGTCTGCAAGTCGAGAATCAATTCCTGAAGCATGCGTGATGTCTGCGTCAGGCTTTGCGTGAGTTGCCCGATATCAGGCAGGGTCTGGCTATCCAGGCTGTGGCTCAGGTGCTGAATTGTTTCTTCGAGTTCCGCCGCCTTTCCTAGCGGCACACGCGCCTGTTCCGCCAATTTGTTGACGTTACCGAGCAATGCCTGGGTCTGCTCAAGAGCCTCAGTCATGTCCGTTACCAGTTGTGGCAGCTGCCCGACTGCCGGTGCCAACTGTTCTTCCAATGTAATCAGCTGCGCAGTCAGCGTATCCAGTTGCTGGAGAATCGCACTGACATGCCCTCTATTTTCCGTATTGAGGATTGCATTGACGCTGGCCAGCAGGGTATGCAGTTCCTGCAGATTCTCGCGCGCAGCCTGTTCGAGCTGCGCTATCAGACCCTTGCGCAGCGGAATGTGCGCAGGATTCTCGGCATTGGTTGGCAGTGGCTCGCGGCTGCCGTCGCCGATTTTGAGTTGCAATACCTTATTGCCGATCAAGCCTTTCGCCGCCACCACTGCGTAGGTTGCTTGGGTGATATAAGCATCACGTTGGACACGGAAGTCCATGATCACCTGGGAATGGTCCTGCGGATCAAAGCGAATGTCGTCGATGCGGCCGACCTGCAATCCCTTGAACATGACCCTCGACTGCGACCCCAACCCGGCGACAGACTCCCGGGTGACGATGCGATAAACACGCGGTGTCTCCGGTCCAGAAGACAGCCAATAGAATACGAGCACCGCGCCGATTGAAAGCACGATCAGGAAGCTGACCGCGACAATGGCATGGGCGCGATTTTCCATCAACAGCTCTCCTCGAGAAGCTTCTGCCTGAATCATACATGGTTACGGAAGCTACTCGTATTGTCAGGATAATTAACCGGTTGCGGAGAGGCAACGCGTGCAACCGTCCGGCAGCATGCGGGTAAACCCCATCAGGGCTTCAGTAATCCGGCAGATCACGCAGCGTGTCTTCGTCCCGCCGCGCACGAAAGAAATCACGAATAAAAGGATGGTCGAAACGCGCCACTTCCGCCAGGGTTCCTATGGCGATCAATCGTCCTTCATCAAGTGCGGCCACCCGATCACTCAGGGCGGCAACACTGTACAGATCGTGCGTCATCATCATGACGGTCAGGTTCAGTTCTTTTTGCAGCATGCCCAGCAAAGCGTCGAACTCTGCGGCCGAAGCCGGATCCAGGCCTGTGGTGGGTTCATCCAGAAACAGCAGCTCGGCTTCGAGCATCAGGGCGCGCGCCAGCGCCACCCGCTTCTGCATACCGCCGGACAGTTCAGCTGGATGCTTCCAGGCGTCCTCAGCGGCGAGGCCCACCATATGCAGCTTCAAGGCAACGCTTTCGCGTACCATGCGTTCGCTGATGCGCCAGCCTTCCTTGCGCAATTCGTGCAAAGGAAAAGCGATGTTTTCAAAGACATTGAAGGCACTGAACAGAGCGTTGTTCTGGAACAGTACGCCCCAACGTTGCCGCAGCCGGCGTGCAGCCTTGCCGTCCAGCTCGTCGATGGCTGCACCCAGGATACGTATGGATCCGGCATCGGGCTGGATCAAACCGATGATTTGGTGCAGCAGCACGGACTTGCCGGAGCCGGAACCGCCGATGATCGACAAAAACTCACCACGCTTGACCTGCAATTTCAGCTGTCGATGCACTTGCTGGCCGGCAAAGCTCTTGCACAGGCCATGAACATCGATGACGACATCCTCTGTACGGCTCACAACAGCCCCACGTCGGTCAGCGCCGCGCCGAGCGCAATGTCAAGCAACAGAACCGCCGTCAGGCTGGTGACCACGGAAATCGTGGTATGGCCGCTCATGCTGTCGGTATCAGGCCTGGCGGTCATGCCAAAATAGCAGCCGACCACCGCGATGACGAAACCAAACAGCGCGCCCTTGCCGATACCGATCCAGAAATTAACAAGCTGCACCTGCTGCATCATCTGGTGCAGGAACAATCGATAGTCAATGCCCAGCTGGGCCTGAGCCGTCACGGCGCTGCCAAGCGCCACCATGCAGTCAGCCCAGACCACCAGCAGCGGCATGGCCATGGTGGCGCCAATAATGCGCGGCAGGGCCAGGCGCAGGCTGGGTGAAGAACCAAAGGCCCGCAACGCACTATACTCTTCGGTGATGTGCATGGCACCGATGCTTGCCGTCATGGCCGATCCCGTGCGCCCGGCCATCAACAAGCCGGCAACCACGGCGCCCAACTCGCGCGGCACCGCCGTGGCCATCATGCTGACTATCATGCCTGCAGAATCAAACTGTTTCAGCACCAGGCCGACCTGAATGGTCATGACGACGCCAACCAGGAAGCCGATGCTGCCCAACAACACTATGGCGGCGGCACCAACATGGTAGATGTTGGCGGAAATCTCCTTCCACGGAATCATGCGCGGGTGGCGCACGCAATACGCGATGTCGAGCAAGACCTCGCCCAGCAGGACAAGAATGCCACCGCCGACCTGCAACGTCGACAGCACACCCGCCCCGATCCGCTGCAGCCAGGATGCCGCATCATGACTGGCTGGCTCGCCCAGCGGGCGCATGCCATCCAACCAATG
>DATGUT010000040.1:0-3624 GCA_035301185.1 Salinisphaeraceae bacterium | reverse complement strand
TCAACCTTTGAGTAAAGGTAAATTTCGCTTAGCACATCTGCACGGCCAATAATATAAGTATCTGATATTACTTGTACTGTTATTGTTTTATCACTATCTTTCCGATAAATAGTGGAAATCAGAAGCCACGCTTTTTGATATAAATTATTGATCCTATGGTCGGGGTAGCAGGATTCGAACCTGCGACCTTCTGCACCCCATGCAGACGCGCTACCAAGCTGCGCCATACCCCGAGTCGTTGCGAATGATAGCAGAATCACGTGTTTGATAGTAGCTGATACTGGCGCGCTTCAGATTATTCCAAGGCCTGCAGAAGAGTTTCCAATTCTTTGCGGATGGCGGCGAGCGAATCGCGAGCGCTGTTGGCGGGCAAGGCGGCAATTCTTTGCCCCTTGTCCTTAAGTTGCAGGCGCGCGCCTTGGATGGTGAAGCCCTGTTCGTAGAGCAAGGCGCGGATGTCGCGCACGATCATGATGTCGCGTTGCTGGTAGTAGCGCCGGTTGCCGCGCCTTTTCATGGGCTTAAGTTGAGGAAACTCCTGTTCCCAGTAGCGCAGCACATGCGGTTTTACGTGACATAACTCGCTCACTTCACCAATGGTGAAATAGCGCTTGTCGGGAATGGCAGGCAGCGAGTCAGCGGGATGGGTCAATACCGGCCTCTACTTGTGCCCGCATTTTCTGGCCGGGTTTGAAGCTGACGACGCGGCGTGCAGAAATGGGGATGTCTTCGCCCGTTTTGGGGTTGCGCCCCGGGCGTTCACCTTTCTCGCGCAATTCGAAATTGCCGAACCCGGACAACTTGACCTGCTCGCCGCGGGCAAGGCAGCTGCGGATTTCTTCGAAGAAGGCGTCCACGAATTCCTTGGATTCGCGCTTGCTGAAGCCAAGCTGTTCAAACAGTGTTTCCGTCAGATCTGCTTTTGTAAGTGCCACTTCATGCCCCCCTAATTCGGGCGTCGTATTGCGATTCCAGCGCTGCGACAATGCGTTCCAGCATGTCATCCACGGCGCTATCCGTCAGCGTGCCTTTTTTATCCTGAAAAATCAAGCGTAAAGCAATACTCTTGAATCCACTCTCAAGGCTTTCGGGATAAAACAGGTCAAAAATGGCCACTTCGCGCAACAAAGGCTCTTGCAACCCTTCGATTGCAGCAACGAGTTGCCCTGCCGGCAGCGCGTCGCGCACAATCACGGCCAGATCGCGCTGCACACTGGGCTGCTCCGAGATGTTGCTGTAGCGCGTAACCGGCCGCATTTTCAATTCGTTATAATTTAGTTCAAATAAATAAGGTAATTCTTTGATTTTGTATGTTTTTGAGAACTCAGGAGCCAGCTGACCCAACCAGCCAACGCATTTTTCGCCCAGATAGACTGCGGCACTGCGCCCGGGATGCAGCGCCGGATGTTCGGCGGCGACAAAGCGTGCCTTGTGTTGCCCCATGGCAAGCAAGGCTTCGACATCGCCCTTGATATCGAAAAAATCCACTGCGCGCTGGGGTGTGTCCCAGTGCTGCGGCGCGGCCTCGCCATCCATGATGCCGGCCAGGGTGTCGATTTGCGCAACACCGTTTTCCGCTGCGCGATCGATGACAAAGCGCTTGCCATATTCATACAATCGGATATTGGCGTGTTGCCGGCGCCGGTTATATGCCCATGCCGGCAACAGGCTCGCCCATAGTGTTTCGCGCATCTGCGCCAGTTGCTCGGCGATGGGGTTGGCCAAATCGATGCGTAGCGCCTGCCCAAGCAGCGCGGATTGCAGTTGCGCATCGACAAAACTGTAGGTGATTACCTCGTTGTAGCCGCGCTGGCGCAGCACCGCGAACAGTTCGTCCGCCGATAGCTGGCCTTCCGGCAAGCTCGTCTGCGGCAGGATCGAGCCTTCGGCGTGCTCCTGCAGTCGATCATAGCCGTAGATGCGCGCAATCTCTTCGATCAGATCGACCTCGAGGGCAATGTCGTGGCGCCAGCTCGGCGGTGTCACGTGCCAGATGCGCTCGTCTGCATCCATGACTTTCATCCCCAGCGCCGTCAAGGCGTGCCGACTGTCCGCAGCGGGAATTTGCTGCCCCAGCAAGTGATCGACCGCATCCAAATGCAGCGTGATGGCACGATCGGCCGGCCACTGCGGCTGCCCTGACTGGTTGTTGACCGGCCCGAGCCGGCCACCGCCGAGTTCAGCCAGCAAGGCGCTGGCGCGCTCCATGGCGCGCAGGTATATTGCCGGATCGACCCCGCGCTCGAAGCGATGCGAGGAGTCCGTGTGGATCTTGTAGCGCCGGCCCTGTCCGGCAATCGAGGCTGGGGTGAAATTGGCCGCCTCCAGCACCACGCGAGTCGTCGCGGCGCCGACGGCGGTATCGGCGCCGCCGAGCATGCCGGCCATGGCGATCGGGCCGCTGGCATCGGCAATGACCAATGTGCCTTGATCCAATATCACCTGCTCGTCATCGAGCGTGCGGATTTGCTCGCCGGCGGCCGCGCGGCGAATCGTTATGCCGCCCTGCAACTGGTCGTAATCAAAGGCATGCATGGGCTGCCCCAGTTCCAACATGACCAGGTTGCAAATGTCCACCGGCAGGCTGATGGTGCGCACACCGCCGCGCTGCAGGCGCTCGGCCAGCCAATCCGGCGTGGCCGCCTGGGCATCGACGTCGAAAACACAACGCGCGGCGTAGCCGGTACACAAGTCGGGCGCCTCGATGGTCACATCAATGCTTGCATCGATCACTGGCGACAGCGGCTCGGGTGCAGGCTCTGCCAACGGCAGATTGTTGGCCACCGCGACCTCGCGCGCCACGCCGAGCAGGCTGAGACAGTCGCCCCGGTTGGGCGTCAGGTCGATTTCCAAAATGCTGTCCGGCAGCCCCAGATGCTCGTCCAGCGCCATGCCCGGCGTGGCGCTTGTGTCCAATTCCATGATGCCGGCGCCGTCGTTCGACAGGCCCAGTTCGGCTGCGCTGCAGAGCATGCCGTGCGAGTCCTGGCCGCGGATCGTGGCCGCCTTGATCCGGGTGCCGTTGGGCAGCGCGACGCCAACCGGCGCCACCGCGACTTGAATGCCGGCGCGCGCATTGGGTGCACCGCAGACGATGGTGAGTGGCGCATCCGCGCCAACATCCACTTGGCACAGCGTCAGCCGGTCGGCGGCGGGATGCGCCTCGATGGCGATGATCCTGCCGACCAGAAAGCCGTCCAGCCCCTGACCATGGTCAATGATTTCGTCGACCTCCAGGCCCAGCATGGTCAGCTGGTCGGCCAGACTGTCTCGATCCAGCGCGGGCGCAACCCATTCGCGCAGCCAGCGTTCACTTATCTTCATGTCTGCTCGTCCCTAGCCGAATTGCTGCAGAAATTGCAGATCGTTTGCATAGAATTGGCGCAGGTCGGTCACGCCATAGCGCAACATGGCCAGGCGTTCGACACCCATGCCCATGGCGTAGCCGGTGTACTCGCGGCTGTCGATGCCAACTGCCTCCAACACGTTCGGATGCACCATGCCGCAGCCGAGCACTTCCAGCCAGCCCGGCGCGGTGCCCAGGCTGCGGCCATCAATATCCACCTCGGCCGAGGGCTCAGTGAATGGGAAATAAGACGGCCGGAAACGCAGCTTCAGGTCAGT
>DATGUT010000039.1:0-3617 GCA_035301185.1 Salinisphaeraceae bacterium | reverse complement strand
GGGCATCGATGCACTGCCGGGCGGCGTGCGCAAAACAATCGTCTGAACCGGTTTTATCTCGGATGTAGTGCCACTCCAGAAAATTGCCGGCTATAACTCACGGACTTTACGGCGAAATGTTTTTGGGGTGTCAAAGATGGGTTAGGGCAAACCTGTAGCAGCCATTCGGCATTCACGCTTGCGCGCGTAGAATCGTGGTATCGACACGCTTTCGGAAGCATCACCATGGAATATCGACGTCTGGGCAACAGCGGATTGAAGATTTCGGCGCTGTCTCTGGGTTCCTGGGTCACGTTTGCCAACCAGGTCGACATGCAGGCCGCAGAGACCATGATCGCGATGGCCTACGACACTGGCGTGAATTTTTTCGACAACGCGGAAGTCTATGCCCAGGGCGAGTCGGAACGAATCATGGGCGAGACGCTCAAGCGCCTGAACTACGCGCGTGACACCTGGTGCGTGTCATCCAAGGTCTTCGGCGGGCCGGTGGCAAACCCGGCACCGACGCAGCGGGGGCTGTCCCGCAAGCATGTCATGGAAGCCTGCCATGCGGCCCTGCGCCGGTTGCAGGTGGATTATCTGGATCTGTTCTTCTGCCACCGCCCTGATCCGGACACGCCCATCGAGGAAGTGGTGCGCAGCATGAACATCCTGATCGGCCAGGGCAAGATCCTTTACTGGGGCACTTCGGAGTGGAGTGCCGGGGAAATCGCCGCGGCGCATGCCTTTGCCATGCGCGCCGGCCTCGAAGGGCCGACCATGGAGCAGCCCGAATACAACCTGTTCCATCGCCAGCGAGTCGAAGTCGAATACGCATCGCTGTATCGTGACTTCGGCCTGGGCACGACGATCTGGTCGCCGCTGGCTTCGGGCATTCTGAGCGGCAAATACAGCCAGGGCATTCCGGAGCATTCCCGTGCCACCGTTGCCGGCTACGAATGGCTGCAGGACAAGATCCAGAGCGATAGCGGCCGCGCCAAGGTCGAAGCCGCAGGTCGGCTGGCCGCCCTCGCCCAGGAGTTGAATGCCACCTCCGCGCAACTGGCTCTGGCCTGGTGCCTGGCCAAGCCCCATGTCTCGAGCGCCATCCTCGGCGCTTCGCGTCCGGAGCAGTTACAGGAAAACCTCGGCGCGATCGGCTTGTACAAACGCCTGGACGAGGCAACCGTGCAGCGCCTGGAGGAAATCACCGAACCGCTGGCGGACTGACCGCTGTACCCAAACCGTGCGCCCGCTTTCACGGTGCACGAGTCGCTGGCGAGTCCGCAGCCAGGGCAAGTGCCGCAATACGGTTCATTTCCGCACCTGCGGGAGCGCTCAATACTCCGGCGCTTCATTGCTCACCATGTTGGCAAGATGCCAGTCGGCATTGCGGCGGAAGATTTTCACATCAACGTCGCCGGCCGCGCGCGCGAAGGCTTGGTCGTGCTTTTTCCAATAGCGGATCAGGCTGTCGGCGAGCGCATATTCGCGTGGCATCGAGGAGTGCTCGATGCCGGCGCCGTCGGTGCCGAGCATGACCCGGACATTGGCCATGAGCAGGTATTTCAGTGGATACGTGCCCAGCACACCAGCAACCGTGTCCGCATCTGCGGCATCCGGCATCAGGAAGTCGGTGAGGCTGTTCAGCTCGAAGTTGGTTGCGGGATCGGCGGCGGCAGCTGCAACACGCTTGGCAATATTCTTGCGCTGCGGCATGTCGGCAAAGCCCCAGGCGCCGGTGGACAGGTTGCTGTCCAGATTGACATCCGCCTCGACCCGCAGCCGCGCCATTTCCTTGGCCTGCTGCAAATCCGCATGGGTGACATGGCCCAGGCGAATGACGACGTAGCGATCGAGATCGGGATGGGTCGCGCGAATCTCGGCAATGGCAGCAAGCAGCATGCTGATGTTGTCGTGCGCCACCTCGCTGTTGGCGATGACATTGCCGGCCAGCGCCGGCACCTCGGCAAACACGCTTTCGAACGACCAGGGCTGCAGCGGCGGCTGCTGGGCATAATAAACGCTGAAGCCCTCGCCGACGTGGGTATGCACCAGCAGCTTGCCTTCCCAACCGGCTTCGCGGCGCACCTTGGCGGCCTGGTAGACGGCATCGACCAGGCGTTGGTAATAAGCCATGCCAGTGTCGCTGAAACAGGTCATTTCCGGGGCCGCCGTGTCGATGCCGGCCAACGCATCGTAAAACGCCAGCCGCTCTTCAGGCGGGATAATGCTCTGGCCCCGTTTGTTGCCCCCGAGCAGGGCGTAGTACATTTGCTCCGGACTCAGTCTTATCCCCTGGGGCAGCGCCTCCCAATGGCATTGGCCAGTGTGCTCGTAGGTCAGGAAGCCATTGCCGGCTTCGTTCTGGCCGAGTTCGTGGGTGTGGGTCATGAGAATGCTGCGCACGCGCGGCACCGGCTGTTCCAGTTCCGCCAGCGTTTCACTCAGCTCCTGCGGCCGGCGCGCGGCACAGAGCACGGCGTGCAATTTGGGCGAATAGCCGGCATCGTCAAAGCGCCAGCCGCCGACGAAACTGATGGATTGCTCGGAATCGATGATGTCCGTGCGTGCCAGCTCCAGCACCTGGGCGGTGCACAGGTCGTCGTTTAATGCCGCGCGGTCGTTGTCGTAGTAATTTTCGTCGAGCCAGACATTGGCCGGCTTGTGGAACGCATAGGCACTGTCAAACTCGGTGAATGGCGTCGCCGTGTAAATGCGCTCCAGGGCACCGTCGAGCACGGCCGGATCCATGTCCTCTTCTGGCGGATACAGCGCCAGCGTGGCGCGCGCGCCGAGCCCGAAGCGCAGCGACGAACTGAACGGCCAGTTTTCGTATTGCGCGGCATTGTCGGGATACCATTCCTCGGCTAGCCAGGTGTAGAAGCGCAGCTTGTCGGCAGTGCTGACCCCAGCGCCCTTGCCTTGCAGCTGCTTGATATAGGCCGGCAGGTTGGCATAAGCCGGCCACGGCAGCACGCCGGACAAATGATTGTGCGGGTCGAAATAGCCGACTGGCGCCGCGGCTTCCGCCTGCTCCACCTGCGCCTCGGGCGCAACCGGCGCAACCGGTTCGATGCGTGGCTGCTTGCCCGCGCAGGCGGCGAGCAGCAACAGCAAGACAAGGCTCAGCACCAGTGTGCCGCTGCGGCGCGTGCTGTTCATGACCAACCCCCAATTCTCAAGTGACGGATTTTGTTGATGCTTCTATTTGCGCAAGATCTGTTGCCAAGACGCTGCCGTGCGCGGCGACAACAGGCTCCCAATGGCGCAGTATCCACACAAGCCCGCCTGCGGGCAAGATGGCTGGGCCGAGCGCCGGCGCGACAACACCCGCGCCAGCCTGGCGGCCAAACAGCCAAAGCCGCCTTCAAGCCCAGAAATAGCGCGTCAAATGAAAGAACACGGGAGCGGCGAAGCACACCGAGTCCAGCCGGTCGAGCATGCCGCCATGGCCTTCGATCATGTGGCCCCAGTCCTTGACCCCGCGATCGCGCTTGATCGCGGACATGACCAGGCCGCCGAGAAAGCCCATCACGTTGATGACCAGCGCCATGGCCAGCGCGGCGAGAACCGAAAACGGCGTGATCCACCACAGCAGCCCGCCGAGCAATGTGGCGCTGGCGATGCCGCCGATG
>DATGUT010000038.1:0-9612 GCA_035301185.1 Salinisphaeraceae bacterium | reverse complement strand
ACAATGTCGCGTCGGTGCAGATCGTCCAGCGCGACCTTGCCGATGAATGGCAGCACATCGACATCCAGGTTGCGCCGGTCGCTCCTCCAGCTTTTCTTGTTCGGCTTGGCGTGCCGCTCGATGTATTCATCAGCGAACTCGGCCACGGTCGGCATGCGATCTCGTTCCACCTTGATGCGCTGAGATTCGGCATCCGGATCGCGGCCCTCGGCCAACAGCTCGCGCTGATCCATGACGGTGCGCCTCGCGTCGGCCAAGCTCATTGTCGGCCATTCGCCGAGTTTGAGATATTTTTCCTTCTGGCGGAAAACGTAACGCAGCCGCCAGGTTTTTTGCCCCGAAGGGAAAACACGCAGGTACAATCCACGGGTGGCCTCATCGCGATAATCCGTTCGCTTATCCGGCTTCGGCAAATTTTTTATTACGGTAGCAGTCAATTTTTGAGTGGGCATGTATGGCACCATCTTGGGGTTTTCAGGTCCCGACTAGGAATCTAAATAGAATCTATTGGTTTATCGGGGCACGGTTAGGGCACGGTTTATTGTGCAGTGGCGCGCGAACTCATGCAAGGGCAGGAATGAATATATATGGCATTAACTATTATTCATCAATATCCTATGCTATTATTGCGAGACTGTAGGAATGGATGGGAATTGCCACTCTAGTAGACTCTTAATCTATTGGTTGAAGGTTCGAGTCCTTCACGGCCCACCAAATACAAGCGAAAACCTGCGGGCTCCATGGCCAGGACGCGGTCTGTGGCCCTGTACTGCATCCAGCCTGCGCATGCGCGGTTCCCACCCCGTCTGATATTTATTGTATGGTTCGTCCTCCAATGCATGCTGCGCAGATCACGCCCTGTGTAACGTCGCAGCCGGCTTGTTGGGGACATGATCCTTGAAACCAAGAATACCCAGGCACTTGCCTCTTCTGGGGCTTGCCGGCCTCTGCGCTCTTGCCCTGCTGATTGGCGGCTATGCCGGCATTTACGACATGCGCCAGACAGGTGCATCCGGCCAGCAGCATGTAGGCAGGGTCAAGGTGTTGTACGCCGGCTCGCTGGCCCATGTACTGGAAAATGCCATTGCCCCGGCCTTCATGCAAAGTACGGGCGGCAAATTCCAAGGGGTGGCGGGCGGCTCGACCGGATTGGCGCATGAAATCCGGGACAAGATCCGCCGCGCGGACATATTCATCAGTGCCCGCCCGGAGGTAAACAAGCGCTTGATGGATGCACGCAATGGCGACTGGGTCGACTGGTACATCAGTTTCATGAGTTCGCCGCTGGTCATCGGCTACAATCCCAACAGCAAGTTTGCTGCCGAGTTTGCGTCCATGCCCTGGTACGAGGTTGTGAGCCTGCCGGGATTCCGACTTGGGCGCACCGATGAACGGATCGACCCGAAAGGTGACTTGACCATTCAGGCCATTGAACAGACGGCCAAGCTCCTGCGACGGCCCGGACTGGCGACGCAGATCATGGAAAATACACAAGTTTTTCCCGAGCAAGGGCTGGTGGGTCGGCTGCAGACAGGGCAACTCGATGCGGGTTTCTTCTATCGCGGTGAAGCGCTTGCAGTCGGACTCCCCACCGTATCCATCGAGCCAATAAGCCTGGGCGCCAAATATACCATCACGTTGCTGAAGCATGCGCCCAACCCAGACGGCGCCATCCACTTCATAAGCTTTCTGCTGGGCGCGCAGGGCAGGGATATCCTGCAGGAAAACGGCTTTGAACTGCTGACACCGGCGACCCTGACAGGCGATGAATCCGCGTTGCCGCAGGCGCTGAAGCCACTGTTGGAAGCCAAATGATGAGAGCCGCGAGCACCCCGCTGCCTTGGCTCGCCGGGCTGCTCGCCCTGTACCTGCTGGTACCGATAGCGGCCTTTGTTTTCCGGCTGCCCGAGGCTGGTGCCAGCCTGCCCGACCCGCGTCTGTTTGCGGCGCTGTGGACCTCCATCGTGACATCGTGCATTGCCGTCGCCATCATTTGCCTGCTCGGCGTACCGCTGGCTTATTTGTTGGCGCATGGGCGCAGCCGCCTGTCGCGCCTTGTCGACATCGCCGTGCAATTGCCGTTGGCATTGCCACCGCTGATCAGTGGCATTCTGCTGATTTACATCGTCGGCCCGTATACGGCCCTGGGGCGCTTGTTCGGCGGCTATCTGACCGAGTCGATGGCCGGCATCATCCTGGCGCAGGTGTTTGTGGCCGCGCCGTTTCTGATTGTTTCAGCTCGCTCCGCGTTTGCAGCCGTGGATATCGCTCTGCCGGCCGTGGCCGCCACTCTTGGTCACGGCCATGTGTCGCGCTTTTTCCGCGTCAGCGTGCCGATTGCCCTGCCCGGCATTCAAGCGGGACTGTTATTGTCCTGGCTGCGTGCATTCGGCGAGTTCGGCGCCACGGTCATCCTCGCCTATCATCCCTTTTCGCTGCCCGTTTACACCTTCGTGCAGTTCAGCAGCAGCGGTCTTGCCGGTACCCTGGCGCCGGTTGCCGTGGTGCTTGCGGCAGCGTTCGTCATCCTGATGCTTAGCCATCTACGCCCCGCCCGTCGCCATCATGCTGTGCAGCGGCCGGCACCCACGCATCCACCCGCATTGCCGGCGGCGACGCTGGCTTTCGACCTGCAAGCCCGGCTGCAGGAATTCACCCTGCAGGCCACCTATGCGCCGCAAAGCCGCCGCCTGGTCCTGCTCGGGCCTTCCGGCTCGGGCAAATCATTCACCCTGCAACTGCTCGCCGGCTTGAGAGAACTGGAACAAGGTGAGATTCGCTACGGCGAGCAAATCATCTCGGCGCTGTCACCGGAGCAACGCGCCATCGGTTATATGCCACAGAGTTCGGGCCTGCTGCCAGACCTGAATGTATGGCAACAAATTAACTTCGGCATTGGCGCCGATCCCGGTGTCGCTTCTTATTGGCTGGAACGGCTGCATCTGAATGGCCTGGAGCAGCGCTACCCGGATGAGTTGTCTGGTGGCCAGCAGCGGCGGGTGGCGCTGGCACGCGCACTGACCCGAGGCCCGCGCATCCTGTTGCTGGATGAGCCTTTCTCCGCGCTCGACACACCGGTGCGCGATGACTTGCGCCGCGAATTGCGGCGCCTGCAAAGAGAAGTCGGGGTTACTACGGTCCTGGTCACCCACGACCCCGAGGAAGCCGCGCTGCTCGCCGACGACGTGATCGTGCTCGACGATGGCCGCGTGCTGCAGGCCGACACGCGGACACGGGTGTTCTCCCGCCCGAACTCGCCGCAGGTGGCGCGGCTGCTCGGCATTCGCAACATGGGCAGTGGGCACGTTACCGGGCCGCGAACCATCCATTCACACGGCTTGGAAGTGCAGGTCATGCCACACCAATTGCCGCTGAATACTCCTGTGTCCTGGTGCCTGCGCCCTGAGCACATCCGCCTGCAGCCCGATGGGCCATACGTCGGCGTTGCAATCGACATCGTCGATCTGGGCGCACTATACGAAGTTGTCATGCGCCTGGGCGACACGCTGGAGGTGACCGTACGCACCAACCAGCTGGATTGCCTCGATATCGGCTCTTCATGCCGGCTGGCGCTGCCCACAGAGGCCATCAGCCTGTGGCCAACGGGAACTAAGCCAATTGGCCGCCTTCCGCCAGAAGCATGACATCGGTGGCCTTGATCAGTGCCGTCGTCTCCTGGCCGACGGCCAGGCCCAGCTCGTCGCAGCTCTCGCGCGTAATCAAGGCCGTCACTTTATTGTCTCCGACTTGGACAGTGACCTTGGCAGCCGCCTCACCCTTGACTATCTCGGTAATGGTTCCCGACAGGCGATTGCGAGTACTGATTTGCATGGCTTGCATCCTTTGTTTGGTGACAATGCTTGATCTGTAACTCAATCTGGCGCCAGCGCCAATGTATTCAAGTCACTTTCGCGCCCAAGTAGCCGTTGCACTCAGCCACGCCGCCAGATCGTGCCCGTCGGCCCGTCCTCGAGCTGGATGCCCTGCGCCGCCAGCAGATCGCGGATGCGATCGGCTTCGGCGAAATCGCGCGCCGCGCGCGCGGCCTTGCGGGCGGCAATCTGCGCCTCGATTTCGGCCTCGTCCAGCATTTGGCTGCCGCCGGTCTTGAGAAACGCATCCGGATTGTCCTGCAACAGGCCGATCTGCCCGCCCAGGCGACGCAACACGGCGGCCAGCGCAGCAGCTGTGGCCGGACTTTCGCCGCGCAGGCGATTGCATTCGCGCGCCAGATCGAACAGCACGGACATGGCCGCCGGTGTGTTCAAATCATCCGCCATGGCCTGTTCGAAGCGCTGCACATGGGCCTGCGCGGCGGCCGCCGCCGGCTCTGCAGCGCCATCCATGGCCGCCGGCGCATCGCGCAAGGCCGTGTACAGGCGCGCCAGCGCATTGCCGGCGGCATCCATGGCAGCGGCGCTGTAGGCCAGCGGGCTGCGATAATGCGTCGCCAGCACGAAATAGCGCACCAGCTCGGCCGGGTAGCGCGCCAACACGTCGCGAATGGTGAGGAAGTTGCCCAGTGATTTGGACATCTTCTCGTCATCCACGGTCACGAAGCCGTTGTGCACCCAGTGATTGACGAACGTGCTGCCGGTGGCACCCTCGCTTTGCGCGATCTCGTTCTCGTGATGCGGAAAGATCAGATCCAGGCCACCGCCGTGGATATCGAAGTGCTCACCCAGGCAATGCGTGGACATGGCCGAACATTCGATGTGCCAGCCCGGCCGGCCCGCGCCCCAGGGCGACGACCAGCTCGGCTCACCTGGCTTGGCCGCTTTCCATAGCACGAAATCAAGCGGATCGGCCTTGGCCTCGTTCACCGCGACGCGCGCGCCCGCGCGCAGATCCGCCGGCTGCTTGCCCGACAGGCGGCCATAGCCGGCAAACGCGCTGACGTCGTAATAAACATCGCCCTGCCCGACCTCGCCGGCGCCGACATAGGCGTAGCCGCGCGCCAGCAGGCGCTCGATCATGGCGATGATGTGCTCGATGTGCGCCGTCGCGCGCGGTTCCAGATCCGGGCTCTCGAGGCCCAGCGCCGCTTCGTCTTCGTGCATGGCGGCGGTGAACCGTTCGGCGATGGCATCTGCGGCGACGCTGGTTTCGGCCGCGCGATTGATGATCTTGTCGTCGATATCGGTGATGTTGCGGACGTAGGTCACGCGCCAGCCCTGGGCGCGCAGGTAGCGCACCAGCATGTCGAACACGATCATGACCCGAGCGTGGCCGAGATGACAATAGTCATACACCGTGACACCGCAGACATACAGGCGGATATGGCCAGGCTGCAGCGGCTTTAACGGCTTGCGGCTGCCACTGAGGCTGTCATGCAATTGCAACATGAGTTGTTTGCCCTAGATTGGAAAAACATGCGTGTAAGCGCGCTATTGTAAACGCATGGCGGCGACTACCGTATCATCGCCGACATGAAGCGGCTTTTCTCCATTGTCGTGTTGCTCTTGGGTGCCGGGATAATTGGCATTATCGCGGCGCCGCGCCTGGATCCGGTTTGCCTCGCACAAATGGGCTGGTATCGGCTGCAGCATGAGCGCCCCGGCTGGAATTGTCTGTCCTATGCCGCGGCGCGCGGCGATCGGCGCATCATGCGGCGCATGTTGAACGCTGGCATGCCGGTGGATGAGCGCACTGCCGCCGGGGCCACGCCGCTGATGCTGGCGGCGCAGCATGGGCGGCTGCAAAGCGTCAAGCTGCTGCTCGCCCACGGCGCTGTCATTAATGCCCAGGATGCCTATGGTGCCAGTGCGCTGGCCGCGGCGGCACACCACAACCATGCCGCCGTGGTGCGCCACCTGGTGCATGCCGGGGCGACAGTCGATCTGCGCGACCGCATCGGACGCACGCCATTGCGCCTTGCCGCCGGCCAGGCCGGGCATGGCAATGCCGAAGTGGCGCACATACTAATCCATGCCAGGGCCGATGCCACAGCGGCCGATTACCGTGGCGACACGCCACTCATGGCGGCCGCGCGTGCCGGTCATGTGACCATGCTGGCTTATCTACTGCAGCTGGGCGTGCCGCTCGTTGCACACAATGATCGCGGCGACAGCGCACTGCTGCTGGCCGTGCAGCACGATCAGCTGGAGGCAGCTCGCCTGCTGTTGGAACACGCCGCCACCGGCAACCATGCGGACAAGCAAAAGGCGCTGCAGTTTGCGCTTGCGCGTGGCCATGCACGCATGGCTGCCTTGCTGCGCACGCACGGCGCCACCATCAACCCGCCACCTGCCGCCGCCGTGGCTCAGGAGCGAAAATGATCCCAGCCGGGATAGGCGCCAGTCGGCAGCGGCGCACCGGCGGCATCGACGACGCTAAGACCAGGCTGCGCTTCGATCACGCCGATGACGGTTAAAGGACAGTCCAGCTGCGCGGCCAGCGCCGCCTGCGCGGCCCGTGGCACGACAATGCAGAGTTCGTAGTCATCGCCACCGGCCAGCTGCAGGGCATGGCGATCAGCTTGCGGACACAATGCGGCAAAGGCGGGCGAGCATGGCAGCGCCGCAGCCTGGATGCGTGCGCCGCAGCCGCTCGCCACCAGGATATGGCCAGCATCGGCGAGCAGCCCATCAGAGATGTCGATGGCGGCGTGCGCCCGCCCTCGCAGTGCGCTGCCGCGGCGCCATTGCGGCCGGTGCAGGCGCTGCCACAACCATTGCGCGTGGGCATTTTCCCGCATGCGCGGGCGCGCCTGCCACAGGCGCAGGCCGAGCGCCGCATCGCCCAGGGTACCGGTCACGCACAGCAGATCACCCGCTTGCGCGCCGCTGCGCCGCACGGCGGTGCCGGCGGGCACCAGGCCGAACACCGTGGTCGTCACGCTCAGCGGACCGCGCGTGGTGTCACCGCCGACGATATCGACCCGCGCAGCACCGGGCGCCTGCAGCAGGCCCTCCACGAATGCCTTGCACCAGGTCGAATCCAGCTCCGGCAAAGTCAGCGCCAGCGTCGCCCAGGCCGGCTCCGCGCCCATGGCGGCAACATCACTCAGGCTCACGGCGAGCGCCTTGAAGCCAATGTCCGCGGCGTGTGCATCACGCGGAAAATGGCGCCCGGCAACCAGCGTATCAGTGCTCACCACCAGTTCGTGGCCAGCGGGCGGCGCCAGCACCGCGGCATCATCACCAAGCGCCAGGTGGGTGTCGGCACGCGCGGCGCGCAGGCGCCGGGTCAGCACGCGAATCAGGTCGAACTCCCGCACGGCTCAGCTCAATGGCTATCGAACTCGGCAGCGCGCAAGGTATGTGCGGCCGCATCCAACACGCCATTGATGAAGCGATAACCATCCTGGGCGCCATAAATGCGCGCCATGCTGCAGGCCTGGTCTATGACGGCGGCAAATGGGATTTCCGGGTGATCGCGCAACTCATGCGTCGCCAACAACAGAATGGCGTGCTCGACCGGATCGAGCTGCACCACCGGCCGGCTCAGGTAAGGATCGAACACTTGCTCCAGCGCCGTGCGATCGGCCGTGACCCCGCGCAGCAGCGATTCGAAGAAGGCCTGATCGGCGCGCACCAGGCGCCCGGCCCGCACGAACTGGTCGATCAGCGCCGGCACCTCGGTGCCGGCAAGCAGCCATTGATACAGCGCCTGCACGGCCGCCATGCGCGCGCGGATGCGGCTGCCACGCGGCGTATCGGGCAAATCGTCCTGCGCGTCGTCTGCGGCGTCGCCGGCAAACAGCGTTTGCAGCGGCGCTGGCGCCGAATCCTTGCGTGGTGGGCCGTCGTCCTGCATCAACATTCAATCCATGGCCGCCAACAGGGTCGCCATCTCAATGGCCGCCGAGGCGGCCTCAACACCCTTGTTGTGGTCTTCGTCGTCCTGGGCGCGATCCTCGGCCTGCTCGATCGTGTCCACGGTGAGCACGCCAAACGCGATCGGCACGCCATATTCGAGCGCAGTCTGCGCCACGCCGCGCGCGCACTCACCAGCCACATAATCGAAATGCGGCGTCTCGCCGCGAATGACCGCGCCCAGCGCCACGATGGCATCATAGTGCTCGCTGCTGGCCAGCTGATCGCAAGCCAGCGGCAGCTCGAACGCGCCAGGCACGCGCACCAGCGTGATGTCCTCGTCCGCGACCCCGCATTCATCCAGCACATCCAAGGCGCCATCGACCAGGCGATCGACAATACCATCGTTCCAGCGCGTGGAGACAACGGCGATCTTCAGACCTTCGCCCTCCCCGCTACCCTGCAGCTCACGCATAACCGACCTCTGCTAACAACAAACCGGGCAGCGATTATCGCATGTTCGGGCGCTCTGGCAGGCTAAAAACAGCCGGCCGATCTATCCCTGCACATATTCGACCACTTCCAGGCCAAAGCCGGAAATGGCCTGCATGCGCATCGGCGCCGCCAGCACGCGCATGCGCCGCACACCCAGATCGGCCAGAATCTGCGCCCCGACGCCGTAGGTGCGCAGGGTACGACTGTCGTCCTCTGCCAGCGCCTGCTCGTCCTTGTCTGCGGCATGCTCCAGCGCATGGATGCGCGCCACCAGCTCGCGCGCGGATTCGGGTTTCAGCAACACCACGACGACGCCGCTGCCTTCCGCCGCCACCCGCGCCAGCGTGTCGCGCAGGGGCCAGCCGAATTCGCCGTGGCGCACGCCGAGCACGTCGGCCAGGGTGTTGCGCACATGCACGCGCACCAGCGTCGGCTGCTGGCTGTCGATCACGCCGCGCACCAGGGCAAAATGCACCACGTTGTCGACCTCGTCCTCAAAGCAGTACAACCGGAACGGGCCGAACTCGGTTTCGATCTCATTCTCGGTAATACGGGTCACGGTGCGCTCGTGGGCGATGCGGTACTTGATCAGATCGGCAATGGTGCCGAGCTTGATGTCGTGCTCCGCGGCGAAGCGCTCGAGATCGGGCAGGCGCGCCATGGTGCCATCCTCGTTGAGGATTTCGACGATCACCGAAGCCGGCTCCCAGCCCGCCAGTCGGGCCAGGTCGCAGCCCGCCTCGGTGTGCCCGGCGCGCGTCAGGGTGCCGCCGGGTTGCGCCATGATCGGGAAAATATGCCCCGGTTGCACCAGATCAGCCGGCACCGCATCACGCTTGACCGCGGCCTGCACGGTCTGCGCCCGGTCATGCGCCGAGATGCCCGTGGTCACGCCTTCCGCGGCCTCGATCGACAGCGTGAATTTGGTGCCGTGGGCGTCGTCGCTGCTGGCGACCATGAGCGGCAGGTTCAACTGCCGGCAACGCTCGCGGGTCAAGGTCAGGCACACCAGGCCGCGGCCGTAGCGCGCCATGAAGTTGATGTCCTCGGCGCGCACGCATTCGGCGGGCAGCAGGATGTCACCTTCGTTCTCGCGATCGGCGTCATCGAGCATGATGACCATGCGCCCGGCACGCATGTCGGCGATGATATCTTCGATTGGGCTGATAGCCATACACAATACCTCGTCAGGCAGGTAGCCAGGCGCTGCGCCCGCCACCTGAATTCGTCATGTGGATTCGCGCGCTGCCAACAGGCGCTCCAGATAGCGCGCAATGAGGTCGATCTCCAGATTGACCCCGTCGCCGACCACGCGTTCACCCAGATTGGTCTGCGCCATGGTATGCGGAATGATGTTAAC
>DATGUT010000037.1:0-4008 GCA_035301185.1 Salinisphaeraceae bacterium | reverse complement strand
CCGTTGTTTACGGCACGCAGGCCACCAAAATCCTTGACGATGCTCTGCACATCGAGAAGCACCTCTCCCGCGGCAGTGCCGGGACCCGGCGCTTGTGCCGCTGCTGTTGGCTCAGTCTCGCTCAACGTTCAACTCCCGTCCGCACCAATCAGGAAGCTCGGCAAACCCACAGGCAAGCAAGCTACCTCGGAAATACATCCATTATGCTTTTGCGCTTTATATTGTTCGCGCTTGCATCATATACAGATTTATGCGCCAGCGGCAAGCAGAAATAACGGCACGCCCGAGTTGCCATGAATGAGTATCAGCCACAGCGCCGCGGCCGACTGGCAGAGACACCTTCATGAAACCAACGGCATGGCTGATTTCATGGCATCACAGCAGCAAACACTTGGGTGGCAACCTGGAAAAATTGCATTGCTGCATCCAATTGCCACTCTACTACCAAGGTATAACTGAAAATGTTTGGCTGGGGGAAGGAACAGCGCGACCCCCAGCCAGATTCCGCCATATGCTCAATTGGAGGGAAAAGCGAACGAGGCATCCGAGACATGCGCCGGCTCCGGCCAGCGCTGGGTCACCACCTTGTTGCGGGTATAGAAGCGCACGCCGTCGGGGCCATTCACATGCAAATCTCCGAACAACGAATCGTTCCAGCCGCCGAAACTGTGCCAGGCAACCGGCACCGGAATGGGCACGTTGATGCCGATCATGCCAACCTTGACCTCACGCTGGAACTGGCGCGCAGCGGCGCCGGAATCGGTGAATATGCCGGTGCCATTGCCATAGGGATTGGCATTGATCAGCTTGATCGCGGCATCCAGGTCCGGCACCCGGGTGATCACCAGCACCGGGCCGAAGATTTCCTCCTCGTAAGCGCTCATGTCCGGGTTGACATGATCGAGCACGGTGGGCCCGACAAAAAAGCCTTCTTCATGGCCGTCGACCACCAGATCGCGCCCATCCACGACCAGAGACGCACCCGCGGCTTCGGCCTCGCCGACGATGCGAATGACTCGCTCCCGGGCCTGCGGGGTGATCAACGGGCCCATGTCGGACGCGCTATTGGTGCCCTCGGCAACCGTGACTTTGTGCGCCCGCTCGGCAAGCTTCTGCGCCAGGCTATCGGCCGCGTCGCCGACGGCAACGGCAACCGAAATCGCCATGCAGCGCTCGCCGGCAGCGCCGAAGGCGGCCGCACTCACGTGATCGGCAGCCAGCTCCATATCCGCGTCCGGCAGCACCACGGCGTGGTTCTTCGCCCCGCCCAGTGCCTGCGCCCGCTTGCCGTGGGCGATTGCAGTCTCATATACATATTTGGCAATCGGCGTCGAGCCGACGAAGGAAACAGCGTCTACGTCCGGGTGCGTCAGCAGGCCATCGACTGCCTCCTTGTCACCCTGCAGCACATTGAACACGCCGTCCGGCAGGCCCGCCTCCTGCCACAGTCGCGCCAGCATCAGCGGCGCGGAAGGATCGCGCTCCGAGGGCTTGAGGATGAACGTGTTGCCGGTGGCTATGGCGATCGGCGCCATCCACATCGGCACCATGGCCGGAAAATTGAACGGCGTGATGCCGGCTACGACGCCGACCGGCTGGCGATAGGAATAGACATCGATGCCGGTGGAAACCTGATCCGAATACTCGCCCTTGAGCTGCTCCATCAGCCCGCAGGCATATTCGACTGCTTCCTGCGCACGCCCGATCTCTCCTTTGGCGTCATCCAGCACCTTGCCGTGCTCGGCGGTAATGATGGCTGCCAGATCGTCTTTTGCCGCGGCCAGTTTTTCCCGAAAGCTGAACAGGATGGCGGTGCGTTTGGCCAGCGATTCCTGCGACCAGGTCGCGGCCGCCTGTTTCGCTGCCGCGACCGCGGCCTCGATATCGCTTTGGTCGGCGAGCCGCAGCTCGCCGGTGACCTGGCCGGTCGCCGGATTGTAAACATCCTGGCTGCGTTCGCCGGAGCCGGCGGTATGCTGGCCGCCAATGAAGTGGGTAATCGTCGTCTTGTCGGTCATGGTGGTTGCCACAGTCAATACTCGCGTTGATTAGTTTCACGGATAAAGTCAGCGCCTTTCGGTGTGCGTCGCTCAGGCATTCGCGCCGGTGTAATACTGATCAGCCACATGCAGCGCTTGATCCAGAATGGCGATGCCTTCGCGCACCTGCTCCGCGGACGTGATGCAGGGCGGCAACACATGCAGGCGATTGAAGTGCGTAAACGGCCACAGGCCGAGGCGCTTGCACTCATTGGCCAGCGCCGTCATGGGCGCGGCAGCATCACCCTTGGCATTGAACGGCACCAGCGGCTCACGGGTGGCGCGATCGCGCACCAGCTCGAGCGCCCAGAACACGCCGAGACCACGCACTTCACCCACGCTGGGATGGCGCTCGGCAAGCTTGCTCAGCTCCGGGCCGAGCACATCACGGCCCAGGCTGCGCACATGCTCGAGAATGCCTTCATCCTTGAAGATGTTGATCGACTCCACGGCCGTCGCGCAAGCCAGCGGATGGCCGGAATAGGTCAGGCCGCCAGGATAAGGCCGCTCGTCAAACGTGCGCGCAATGCGCTCGGAGAGGATGACGCCGCCCAGAGGCACGTAGCCGGAGTTGACACCTTTGGCGAATGCGATCAGATCCGGCGTGACCTGCCAGTGATCCACGGCGAACCATTCGCCGCAGCGACCGAAACCGGCCATGACTTCATCGGCGATGAAGACGATGCCAAACTCATCACAAATGGCCCGCACACCGGCCAGATAGCCGTCCGGCGGCACCAGAATGCCGTTCGTGCCGACCACCGTCTCCAGAATGATCGCCGCAATCGTCTCCGCGCCTTCAACCATGATCGTATCGCGCAGGTGCGCCAGCGCGCGCTCGCATTCTTGCTCTTCATTCTCGGCATGAAATGAAGACCGATACGGATAAGGCCCCCAGAAATGCACCACGCCGGGCGCGGCCGGCTCCGAACCCCAGCGCCGCGGGTCACCCGTCAAGGCAATCGCGTTGGCCGTGGCGCCGTGGTAGCTGCGATAAGCCGCCAGCACTTTCTGCCGCCCGGTGTGCTGGCGCGCCATGCGAATCGCATTCTCATTCGCCTCGGCGCCGCCATTGGTGAAAAACACCCGATTCAGGTCGCCCGGCGCCACTTCTGTAATCAGCCGTGCCGCCTCCGAGCGCATGTCGTTGGCAAACGGCGGCGCCACATAAGGAAGCCGTTCGGCCTGGCGCTGAATGGCTGCGACCATGCGCGGATGCCGGTGGCCCAGGTTGAGGTTGACCAGCTGGGAGACAAAATCGAGATAACGCGTGCCGTCATAGTCCCAGAACACCGCGCCTTCGCCGCCGGCGATCGGCAGCGGGTCGATATGTGCCTGCGCGGACCAGGTATGCAGGACATGCGCGCGATCCAGGCGCTTGACGTCGGCGCCGGTCGGCTCGGCGGCCGCGGATTGTTCAATTGCTGTTTGTGGTGACATGGCGGAACTTCCTCATCAATCGTCGTGATCCAAGGCCAGGCTCGTATGCCGGCGCAAAAGCTACTCGGTCAAATGCAGTTGATCACACATCACGAACAAGAGCAATACAAACAGCAATTTGTTACAGTACATAAATGACAAAGGAAGCAATCGAGCTGGGCTGGACACCGGAAGAGCCGACTGCGCTGGGTGTCGCCCGTGCCGTGAGCAGGGCCATTCGCGATGGCGTGCTGGCACCGGGCACGAAATTGCCGCCCATTCGCGCCGTGGCCTGCCAGCTGCAGCTCTCGCCGACGACCATCAATTCGGCCTGGAATCTGTTGGCCCGCTCGGGCGCCATCCACACCGACGGTCGTCGTGGCACGACCATCGCCGATGTTCGCTCGGGTTCTAGGCGTTACCAGCGGGCATTGGATGGGCATCGATTATTCACGCTGGATTTGTCTGCCGGCATACCGGACGCCCGCTTGCTGCCGGATCTGGCGCCGGCCCTGCAGCATCTGACGACGACCGCCACTCCTGGTGGTTA
>DATGUT010000036.1:0-2322 GCA_035301185.1 Salinisphaeraceae bacterium | reverse complement strand
TGGAAAATGGGAATACATCCTGCCGGTTCGCTTCGGCACGGTTGCCCGGATGATCACCTACAAGAAGGGCGCGCCGAAGTATGTACAAGCCGAATCCTTCCGCGGCGGGTTGGCGCGGGTGAAACCCGAACAGGACAACCAGCAGGCCGGCTTTATTTACATCGACCGCCAGGGCAATCAGGTGTGGCCGCAGCAGTGACGAATACGGATGCTCGGCAAGCGGGTTGCGCCTTGCCAGCGGCGGGCAGCATCCACGTCTTGGGCGCTTGAGTGGGAGTATTTGCCGGCAGAGTCGGTGCCGGTCAATGCGAGTGCCCGGCCTGCTTCGGGGCGCCCATTGTGCATCAAACAGCCGTTGGCGTTCGATGTCATCCAGGCGCGTGATGTTGTGGCAGTCCCGGCGGTGGATGGACAGGCCATAATTGCGGGTGATGAAACCGACGATGGCATCATCGACTGTCGGCTGGCAGCAGCCGGCGATGCGCGTCTGCAGGTTATCCATGCCGCCGACGATGATCGGCGCCGACTCGCTGGCTGGCGCGCGCTCTGGTGATGCCTCTCTGGGTGCCGGGGCAGGTGGCTGCGGCGTGGGCGCGAATTGCGCCAGCATGTGTTCAACCTGCGCCAGCGTCAGATCACCGCGGCCTATGGCGGCCAGAAAGTCGTTCAGTTGCGGAAAGCGCGAGCGCTGCGCCAGGTGCTCCAGCTTGACGGAGTCAGGCTTGCTCTGGCGGCGCAGCACGCGTTCCAGCAGGCGCCGGCCATCGACGACATTGCGATCGTAGTCGCGCTGGCGGAACCAGCGCTGCACGCGCGCCCGGGTCCGGGCGCTGACGAGATAGCCCTGGCGCGGGTTGAGCCAGTCGCGGCTGGGCTCGGCATTGCGCGCCGTCTGCACGACGACTTGATCGCCCGTGCGCAGGACATGGGTCAGGGGCACCATTTTGCCGTTGACCGTGGCCCCACGGCAATGGTGACCGACCTGGGTATGCACGCGATAGGCAAACTCCAGCGGCGTGGCGCCGCGCGGCAGATCGAGCACCTCGCCTTGCGGCGTGAGCACGTAGACCCGATCTTCGAACAGCTGCGTCTGGTACTGCTTCATCGGGCCATGCGCGCCGCCTTCCGCCTGCGCCCACTGCAGCAGTTCGCGAAACCAGGCGATGCGTTCATCCGCACTTTTGTTCTGCGGTCCGCCTTCCTTGTAGCGCCAGTGGGCGGCGATACCGTACTCCGCCTGCTGATGCATGGCATGGGTGCGCAACTGCACCTCGATGCTGCGGCCATCCGCACCGCGCACGACCGTGTGCAGCGATTGGTAGTTGTTGGCTTTCGGCGCGGCAATATAATCGCTGTATTCGGCCGTGATGGGCGCCCACAATTCATGCACCACGGCCAGGGCTGCGTAGCAATCCGTGACCGTGTCCACCAGCACGCGGAACGCGCGAATGTCGAACAGGCGCGAAAACGCGAGCTGCTTGTTCTGCATTTTCCGCCAGATGCTGTAGATGTGCTTGGGCCGACCGGAAACCTCTGCCCTGATACCGGCCGCGGCCAAGGCCGCGTTCAGCCGTGTCTGCAATTGTCGGATATCGCGCTCGCGTTCGCGGCGCGTGGTCGCCAGGGAGCGGGCGATGCTGTGGTAGCGCTCCGGCTCCAGCTGCCGCAGGCTCAAGTCCTCCAGCTCCCATTTAAGCTGCGCAATGCCGAGACGATTGGCCAGCGGCGCGTACAGCGCCAGGGTTTGCTGCGCCAGTTTCTGGCTCGGCGCCGCGCTTGCATGCGGCCACTGGCGCAGATCGATCACGCGCATGACCAGCGCGATGCAGACCACGCGTATGTCCCGCGCCATGGCCAGGATCATCTGGCGCAGGGCTTCCAGCTGCGTGCTGCTGTTCGATGCCGCCGGCCGGCGCTCGCTGTCCAGAGCATCCACCCGCGCCACGGCTTCGACCAGGGCAGCACGTCGGCGCCCAGCTGTTCGTCCAGCTGCGGGCCGTCGAAATCGGCTTGTCGTGGCAGCCCATGCAGCAGGCCCGCCATGACGGCCTCGCCGTCCAGCCCAAGCTGTGCCACCAGCAGCGCCACGTCCTGCGCATACTGCATGCTGGTCACACCAGTCATTCTTTCTGCGTCGCCATAGGCCGTTTTTGCCAGCGCAAAAGCCCGGCGCAGTTTCTGTTGCTGCGCTGGATTGCGCTCACCCGGCAACCTGCCCAGCCATTGCTCAAACGAGGCCGTGGTGGCGACAGTTGGCTGTGGATCTGGAGCGGACTTGACCATCACGTGTTTTGGGAGACTTTGACGAATGGCAAATGTGAC
>DATGUT010000035.1:0-2935 GCA_035301185.1 Salinisphaeraceae bacterium | reverse complement strand
CGGCATCGACAGCGTGTTCATTTGCGGCGGCGTGGAGCACATGGGCCACGTGCCGATGGATTACAACGTCGACATCCACCCCGCCTTGTCCAAGCACGTCGCCAAGGCCTCGTTCATGATGGGCCTGACGGCGGAAATGCTGGCGACCACGCATGAGATCGAGCGCGAAGCGCAGGACCGCTTCGCCCTGCAATCGCACCAGCGCGCCCATGCCGCCGGCGAGGATGGCAGTTTTGCCCGCGAAATTGTGCCCGTGCCCGGGCATGATGCGAACGGCTTTGCGCAAATGTGCGATCGCGATGAAGTGGTGCGCGCCGATGCCAGCCTCGAGCAACTGGCGGCCCTGCGTCCGGTGTTCAATCCGCGCGGCGGCTCGGTGACGGCCGGCACGTCCTCGGCGCTGTCTGATGGCGCCGCCGCCGTGCTGGTCATGTCGGGCGCCAAGGCGAAGGAGCTGGGCCTGCAGCCGATGGTGCGCATCCGCGGCATGGCCGCAGCCGGCTGCGATCCGTCGGTCATGGGCCGCGGCCCGGTGCCGGCGACGCAAAAGGCGTTGCGGCGCGCCGGCGTGGCGCTGGCCGATCTCGACTACATCGAGCTCAATGAAGCGTTCGCGGCACAAAGCCTGGCCGTGCTCAAGGAACTCGGCCTCAGCGAGCGCCAGGATGTGATCAACATCCGCGGCGGCGCCATTGCCCTGGGCCATCCGCTGGGCACCTCCGGCGCCCGCATCACCGGTGCGCTGGCGCACATCATGCAGGACAAGGACGCCAACCTTGGCCTCGCCACCATGTGCATCGGCCTGGGCCAAGGCATTGCCACGGTGCTCGAGCGCGCCGCCTGACAGATGCAGAAAGCCGGCCCCGCTGCTGATGCCATCATCCGCGTGCATTGGGGCGCGCACTGGGGGCGCTGCAGGCGTCTGCTGGTAGCCCTCTGGCTTGCGGGCGCATTCGCGCTGCTCAGCATGTTGCCGCCTGCGGCTCATGCGCAGGCGGCGGGTGGTTTGCAGCCGGCATTGCCCGCGCTGGCGGACGCCCACATCGAAGGTCAGGCGCATGCCGAGTTCGACACCTATCCGCTGATCATCAAGAAAATCAGCCAGCGTGGCGGCATCAAGGGCAATATCAGCGCCACCAGGACGGTCGAAGGCGAGTTGCTGCACACGACTTACCGCGTGGCCGATGCTGCCGCGCAAGAGCTTTTGGACAGTATCGCCGACGAGCTGCGCGCAGCCGGCTATGAAAGGCTTTTCGCCTGCGACGGCCGCGATTGCGGGCCCACTTTCACTCAAGCCTCGCCCGGCTTCCGGCTGGCGCCGAAGTTCTTCAACGTGGCCGCCAGGGCGCAGCATTATCTGGCGCTGCGCAAGCCGGGCCCCATTGGTGATCGCTATGTGGCCGTGCAGGCAGTGCAGGAAAGCGATGACGCGCCCGTGTATGTGCAACTCGATGTCATGCAGACCCAGCCGCGGGTGGTCGGCGAGATTACCGTCAAGGCCGCCGAGATGGCGCAGCAGTTGCAAACCAAGGGCCGGGTGGTGTTGTCCTCGGGCCTGTTTTTCGCCACCGACAGCACCGCGATCAAGCCCGGCTCGCGCTCGACATTGAGCGAGATCGCCAAGCTCATGGCCGCCAATCCGCAACTGAAACTGTTGGTGGTCGGGCATACCGACAACACCGGCAGCTTCGAGTACAACCTGGATTTGTCGCGCCGGCGCGCGCAGGCCGTGGTTGCGGCGCTGGTGAACGACTACGGCGTCGATCGCGAACGGCTCAAACCCTGGGGTGTGAGCTATGCCGCGCCGCGCACCAGCAATGCCAAATCCATTGGCCGCTCACGCAACCGACGCGTGGAACTCGTGCGCTGGTAGCTCTAATCCCCGTCGTCGAGCGCGTAATGCACTGGAATGATCAGCTCGATGCGGGTGCGCAGCAGGCTGCTCGGCATCGGCGGCAGCGGCTCGGCGCGCTTGACCATGTCCAGCGCTGCCGCATCCAGCCGCTCATGGCCGGAGCCGCGGGCAATGGCGACGTGGATAACCTGGCCATCGCGGGCAATGATCAGGTATAGCCGCACCGTGCCTTCGACATCGTTGCGCCGCGCTTCCTGGGGATAGTATTTGTGCTGGCCGATCCAGCCGCGCACCTGGGTGATGTAGTCTTCGGTTGGATTCTCGCTTGTGCCCTGCGCGCCGCTGCCCTGTTTCTCAATGCCGGTCGCGCCGACTCCATTTTCAACCGCCGGAAATTGCGCCTCCATCGCCTCCAGGGTGTCGCTGGTTTGCACCGTAACCGTGTCAACCTGCGGAATATCGACGCCCGCATCGCTGGGCGCGGCGCCGTTGACATCGGCCTGCTCCGGATCCGCCTGCTTCGGCGGGGCAGGCTCGGGCGTGGCGGGTGTGGCCGGCTCCGGCGTGGTGGATTCAGCTGCCTGTGCGGGGCTCGCTGGATCCGGCTCGGCCACGGGCGCCGTCGCCGGGGTTGCGGCGGTTGGCGCGGAGGCGGTCTCGGGGCTGTTGCCCACTTGCCGGGAATCCAGCGTTACCATGATGCCGCGCGGCGTTTGTGGCGGCTGCGGCGTGCGCTCCTGGCTCAGCCACAGCAGGCCGCCGCCCAAGGCATGCAGCAGTAATGCCGCGATGAAAGCCAGCAGCCATTCCGGCAGCGAGATGGACATCAGTTTTCCGTGGTGATGGTGAGCAGCTGCAGGCGCTCGACACCAGCATCGCGCATGACGTTCATGACCGCCACCACGCGAGTGGAATCGACCAGGCCATCGGCCTTCAGGCGAATGCCCTCGCCCTGCGGATGGGCCTCCAGATAAGCCTGCACAGCTGGCTTGAGCGCAGCCGGCCTGATTGGGTCGCCTTCGATCGCCAGCTCGCCATTGGCGCTGACTTGCACCAGCAGCCCACCCGAGTCGGGCAGCG
>DATGUT010000034.1:0-3452 GCA_035301185.1 Salinisphaeraceae bacterium | reverse complement strand
GACCAGTCGATACGTGTAGTAGCGCTCGCCGTTGGGCCCTTTGCCTGTAGCCGTGCGTCGGATAAACATGCGCTGAGCGTAGCGCAATAACCGGGCGCGTCAATACGTTATAGAAATAATAATGGCACTACATCCGGAATTCCGATCCTCAAACAAGAACAAACAATAGGTTACGGCGGGTAAAATCGAGAAATCGGCTTTGCGGTGTCAAAGATGGGCTAAGCCGCTCGCATTGGCACAGCTTCACGAACGCAAAAAGGCCGGCGCCTCCTTGAGGACGCGCCGGCCTTTGCGCAGAATTATGTGCAGTCGGTCAGACTATTTGATTCAGGCGCTCTTTTTGCCAGCCGACTTCGTGTTGCCGGCAACCTTGGAGATGTTCTGCTGGACTTCCTCGGAAGCCTTGGTGAAGGTCGATTCCGCGCTCTGAGCCGCGGCGATGACTTCGCCGTTCAGGCTGTTGCCGGCTTCGACCAGCGTATCCCACTGGCGGCCAGCGATGTCCATCCACTTCTGGCCGATTTCACGGCTGGCATCCATCGGCACGCTGAAGTATTCGCTGACATCGCGGCTGTCACTGAGCTTGTCGGCGACGCGAGCACCGGCGTCGACGCACTCGTTGGCGAAGGCGATCTGGTCCTGAACCAGCTTCTGGGCCGTCTGCGCCTGGACTTGGAAAATGTTCATTACGGGCTTGAAGCCGTTGCGGATTTCACTGGTCATGTTCTGGTACATGTCTTACTCCAAAATAAATAACATGAAAATGTTGCGTTGCACAATTTATTATAAGCGCTATTTTCCGGATATCAAGAGGTAATGCGAAATATTTTTGTGCAGCGCACAAAGCAAGCGTTTTGTTGCTCGGATGAAGGCTCGAAACATGGTGGCAAGTTCGTGTGCCGCAGCCTGCGAAGCGCCAGCGTTGTCTTATGCACGACTGCCGGGGAAGTGCATGCTTGTTGCTGATGCGCCGGCTGCTAACGAATCTCCATTACCCGTCATCGAGGGTTTATGGGCCGCTTCACATTGCTTGAATCGGGCCACAAGCAGCCTGCCTGCATGGATCCGCTGCCATTCATTTATGCCGGGAATGCTCAAGCGTGCACGGCAATGGCTATCTGGTCATCGGCATCGAAGCGGAGGATGACGGCCTGGCCTTTGCCCAAGGGCTCGATCAGCTTGCCGGTCAACCCGTAAACGGCGGCCTCGTGCATGGGTGAATGGCCCACGACCAGCGCCCGTCCGGAATTGGGCAGCAGCGTCGCGACCCGGCGAACGGCCTGCGCGAACTGCGCAGCCTCGGCGGCGACCAGCTCGGGCGCGGCCTGGAGAAAATCGGTGATGCGGCCCGAGCCGGTTTCGGCATAGGCCGCTTTCCAGCGATCCTCGTGGGCGGAGCGAAAATCCGTGTCGACGATCACGCCACCAGGCACTGTCGTCGCCAGGCCGGCCAGTAGGCAGGCCGCGGTCTGGGTTGCGCGCTGGGCGCCCGACGACACCAGCAATGCGTACGGCCCGGGCAGGGTCTTGCCGGTTGCCACGGCCGCTGCAATCCCCTCCGGGCTGAGAACGTCGCCGTCATTGTCGGTATGGCGGCGCAATTCGATATGCTTGGTCATGCTGAAAACCTCCGGCTGGCGAGTGCTGGCCAGGTGTTTACAAGGCCGGCTTCTGGCCGTTCATAGGTTGCGTTTTCTCCAGTGCATGGGCGATGCTCAAAACCTTCTCCTCGCCAAAAGCAGGTCCCATGATCTGCAGCCCCACAGGCAAGCCCTGGGCCAGACCACAGGGCATGCTCAGGGCGGGCAGGCCGGTGAGGTTGCCGGGCCCGGTAAAGCGTATCGCATGGTCCAGGAAAGGGGCTTCGCTGCCGTTGATGCTGACGCTGCCGGAGCCTATGGGCGGCGGCAGAAACGGAAGGGTCGGCGTGACCAGCACATCCACGTCGCGGAATGCGGCGGCAAAATCCAGATCCAGCTGGCGGCGAATCTGCTGCGCCTTCAGGTAGTCGCCGGAAGAAAGCAACTCCCCCAGTTCCAGCAGGAAAAGCACGTCGTCGCCGAAATCCTGCGGGCGCGCCACCAGGTTGTCGCGGTGTATGGCATTCGCCTCGGCCACGATGGTGACGAGTTCGGCGTATTCGGAGTATTGCAGTGCCGGGATCTCCACTTCGTGGCAGGTGGCGCCGAGTTCCTGCAATCGCTGCACGCCGGCGCGTACCTGTTGCTCCACATCGCCATCCACGTTGTGGAAGAAATAGCGCTCGTTGATGCCGATGCGCACGCCGTGCAGATCCGATGACGGCAGAGCTGCATAATCCTTGAGCTGCGCGCGCGCCGAGGTGGGGTCGTTGGCATCGAAACCGGCGATGCAATTCAGCAACAGGGCGGCGTCGTGCACGTTCTTTGCAATGGGGCCGACATGGTCCAGCGACCAGCCCAGGGGAAAGACACCTGCTTTGCTGACCAGGCCGTGCGTGGGTTTCAAGCCCACGACACCACAGAAGGCAGCCGGAATGCGAATGGAGCCGCCGGTGTCGGTGCCCAACGAGCCGAAGGTCATGTCGGCCGCCACCGCCGCGCCGGAGCCGCCACTGGAGCCGCCTGGAATCTTGTTCAAGTCCCATGGGTTGTGGCAGGCGCCGAAATGCGGATTGTTGGTGGTGGCGCCCCAGGCGTATTCATGCAGATTGAGCTTGCCGGTGAGCACGGCGCCGGCCTGCGTCAACTTCCGGACCACGGTGGCGCTGTGCTTCGGCACGTAATCGGCATGGATTCTGGAGCCCATGGTCGTGGTTTCGCCGCGCATGCAGATGTTGTCCTTGAGTGCCAGCGGGATGCCGTGCAAGGGTCCGCGGTACAAGCCACTCATGATTTCTGCTTCGGCCTTGCGCGCTGCGCTGCGTGCCGCATCCTCGCGGCGGCTGATATAGGCATTGATTTGCCCGTCGCGGGCATCGACGTTGGCACACACGGCATCCACGACTTCCACGGGTGATGCCTGGCGCTCGCGCAGCAGCAGGCCGAGTTCGCCAATGGTCTTGGCAGCAAGATCAGTCATGGTTCTGCTCCTCGAGTGCATGGATGAGGCCGATGTCGCTGTCGTCAGGTGGCGCCCCGTCCAGGGCAGCACGCATCTGCTGCATCTTCGCCGCCTGCGCTTCCAGCATGGCCAGATGTTCATCGGAAACCTGAATGCCGCGACTGTGCAGCAGCTGCCGAATGCTTTCCTTGTCCATTTACATGACTCCTTGATCAATGCCTTGGCGGCCCGTCTTTCGCCAATTTCAGATGGTCTTTCTTGATTATGTATGAGATTCAGCCACCTACTCTGAGCTCTGTCATTTCGACTGGAGGGAGCTTGCGACCGGAATGGAGAAATCTTTTTTCATCAGTCGATCATATCGAGATTTTTCCACTTCGTGCTTCGCACTACGGTCGAAATGACAACCC
>DATGUT010000033.1:0-26152 GCA_035301185.1 Salinisphaeraceae bacterium | reverse complement strand
CGCTTCCTGCAGGAGAAGGAAAACGAAGCCCTGCTCGATCGCATGGTCATCGTGCAAGTGCCTTATACCCTGCGTTACAAGGACGAGGCTCGCATTTACCACAAGCTGACCTCGGCCACGCCATCGTTTCGCGAAGTTCATCTGGATCCGCATGCCCTGCCCGTAGCTGCCGTGTTCGCCATCCTGACTCGGCTCAAGCCCTCCGAACGGGCCGACCTGGAACCGGCGATGAAGCTGCGCATCCATGCCGGCGAAACCGTGGAAGGCATCTCCGACAGCGAAGCGGAGCGCATCAAGCGCGAACAGCCCGACGAAGGCATGGACGGCGTCTCGCCGCGCTTCGTGGTCAACGCCCTGGCAGGCGCCATCAGTCGCTCCGAGCGCAAGAGTCTGACGGCCATGGAAGTCATGCTCGCCCTCAAGGACGCAATAGAATCCGATGCCCGCATGGATGCACGCACAAAGAAAGAGTGGACCGACTTCCTGGTGACCACGCGCAAGGAATTCTACAACCGCTGGGTCAAGGAAGACGTGCATAAGGCTCTGTTCGTGTCGTTCCAGGACGAGGCCCAGGAGCTGCTGGAAAAATACCTCGATGAAGTCGAGGCCGTGCTGGACCGGCGCAAGATCGAGGATCCGATAACCGGCGAGGAGCGGGACGCCGACGAGCGCTTCCTGCGCAATGTGGAAACCAAGATCAGCATCTCCGATTCGGGCAAGACTTCGTTCCGCCAGGAAATCGTGCGCAAGGCCATGAGCGCCTATAAGCGCGGCGACAAGTTCACCCTGTCCGAGCATGCCCGCCTGCGCGAGGCCATCGAGCAATACCTGTTCGAAGAGCGCCGCGACGTGCTGCGCCTGGTCACCTCCAGCGCCCGTCCGGATGCTGAGACCCAAGAGAAGATCTCGGCGGTCGAGCAGCGGTTGGTCGATGATTATGGCTATGACCAGCACAGCGCGCACGAGGCGTTGAATTACGTCACCACCCTGCTGGCGCAGGAATAACGGCGCAGGAATTGCAGCGAGGCCCGGCATGACAAGGCAAGGGCGCAACAAGCCATCGGAGTTGGCCCACGCACACCGCTGGTATGACCTATTCTCGCGCGGCGCCCGCGATTGGCTGCGCCACAACGAAAAGGTTCGCGAATCGGTGCGCAAGGAATTGCCCGACCTGATTGCCGGCACCGATGTTCTCAGCCGTCCATCGCATCGCACCGTACAAATACCAGTGCGTTTTCTCGAGCATTACCGCTTTCGCCTGCGCTCCTCCGAGGAACAAAGTGGCGTCGGCCAGGGCGACGGTAAACCCGGCTCGGTATACCGCCAGGGGCGCCGCGAAGGCGCGGGGCAGGCAGGAGCCGGCGGCAGCGGTGAAGGCGAGTTGCGTTTTTTACTGGAACTGGAAATCGAGGACATCGTCGACTGGCTGTGGTCCGAACTGCAGCTGCCCGATCTGAAGCCGCTCGCCACCGACGCAGTCAAGGATGAAGAACTGGTGCGCGAAGGCTGGGGTCGCCACGGCCCCCACGCCCGCCTTGATCGCCGGCGCACCCTCAAGGAGGCGATCAAGCGGCGCCACGCCAATCCCGAAGGCGTGCCGTTCAGCGACGAGGATCTGCGCTATCGACAGCTCGCTCGCCGCCAGCGGCCGGCCACCGATGCAGTGATTGCGCTGGTGCTTGATGTATCCGCTTCAATGGACGCCGAGCGCCGCAAGCTTGCCAAGGCATTCTTCTTCTGGGCTGTGCAGGGCCTGCGCCGGCAATATGGCAATGCGCTGGAGATCGTATTCATCGCCCACACCAACGAAGCCTGGGAATTCACCGAAGAGGAATTCTTCCAGGTCAGCGCCACCGGCGGCACCATCGCCTCCAGCGCCTTCCGGCTCGCGCTTGATATCTTTACCCAGCGCTATCCGGCGAGCCGCTTCAACCATTACGTGTTTTACGCCTCGGACGGTGACAATTTTGCTGATGATCGCAATCAGGCCGATGCCCTGCTGTGTCGCCTGGCCGGCATGAGCAATTTCATGGGATTCGTGGAAACACCGCAGAATCCGCACGAATCAGGGCGCTCGGAAACGGGCCAATTGTTCCGCTCGCTGCAAGCGCGTGATTATGCCGTCGATACCTATACAGTACACACTGACAATGATATCTGGGACGCGATTCGCCGCTTCTTTCAACAACAGGCAACGGCCGAAGATGGCGTGGAGGCCTGAGTCATGCAACCCGCTGCTGATCAGAGCCACGAACAACTGGCCCTATTCACACCACAAATAGAAGCGCTGGCAAGAGACAGTGGGCTGGATTATTATCCGGTCGATTTCGAGCTGGTGCCCAACACCTTCATGATGGAGGTTGCCGTTTACGGCCTGCCCATTCGCATGCCGCACTGGTCGTTCGGCGTGCGCTACATCCATCAGCACGTGCAGCACCGCATGGGTGGCTCGCACATTTTCGAAGTGGTGTTTCCAGGCAATCCGAACCGTGCCTATCTGGTCAGCGACAATGGCCTCGCGGAGAATACGCTGGTCACGGCGCATGTTCTCGGCCATGCGGATTTCTCCAAGAACAACGCCCTGTTCGCGCGCATGCAGCAACAGGTCGGCTACCACATTGTCACCGAAGCCGCGGAGCGGGCGCACAGCATCCAAACCGCCATCGACGAGCATGGCCGGCAGCGGGTCGAAGCAGTGCTCGATGCCGCACTGGCGCTGGAGCAGTACATCGATGTCGAGCAACCGTTGCACCGGCCCGATTATCCGACCCACATCAAGTCGAAAACACCACCCAAACCATCCGGCTTCGGCGCCCGTTTCGCCGAACTGCCCGGTGAAGTCAAACCTGAGCCACCGCCACAATACCGGCGCGCCCCGATCCCGCCGCAGCCGGAATCCGACCTGCTGTGGTTCATCGCCCGCCATGCGCCGGACATGGAAGGCTGGGAGCGCGACATCTTTCTTGCCGTGCGCGAGGAATCCTTTTATTTCTACCCCGTATTCGCCTGCCAGATCATGAACGAAGGCTGGGCCAGCTACTGGCATGCCCGCCTGCTGCGGGAAGCCGATTTTCTACCGGATGCGGTTTATCTGGATGCCATCAAATCCCATTCCGACGTCATTCGCCCCTTTGCCGGCGACAACCAGATTGCGTTGGCCATCAACCCCTATCACGTCGGCTTCGCCATGTGGGAGCACATCATCGAGCATCAAGGCCTCGATGCCGCACTGCGCATCCGTGCCGAAGAGGACGATTTCAGTTTCGTGCGCAACCACCTGGACGAGCAACTGGCCGAAGAGCTGCAATTGTTCGGCTACCGACAGCGTCGCACCAGTGCCGGCTCCCGCATCCGCATTGATGACAACAACGACATCGACACCCTGCGCGAGCAGCTCATTGCTCCCCGATTCAATTTTGCTGCTCCCCACATCCAGGCTGTGGAGATGGGCAGCGATGGCAGCCTGGTCCTGTACCACGACCACGCCACCGATGGCCGTGGGCTCGACCTCGAGCGCGCGCAAAAAGTGCTGGAATACATCGCCCGTGTCTGGCGTCGGCCTGTTGCGCTGGAAACCGTGGATGCGGATGGCGACGAGAAAATGCTCGAAATTCCGACCTGAGCGGGTTGCTTGCCCGCACGCAGTCACAGCACCTCGTGCCTGCGCAAATGCATAGCGGTTACATGTTCCGCCGGCGCGGTCATGGCTTGTCGCGGTTTGCCAGCGAAGAAGGCGGCAATGCGTGCTCGCATCTCGGGGCGCCGGCGGGCCATGCGCCATTCTCCGCAGCAATTTCAGCAGCCGAGATTAACACATACTGCGCCTGGCAATCTCGGGCAGTCGCGAAGGGCTGCAGCGCGGCGCCATTCTGTTTACAGTACTGGACAGAGATGCTTTTAATGCCTTGCTCGCCAGACTTTATTATCCATCCCGCATTGCAATGGTTACCGATATGTCCACTTCCCAATTCGCTCCGCGCCATGCCGCTTTTCGACAATTACACGCAAGCGGCTGTTTCATCCTGCCCAATCCATGGCACATTGGCGCGGCGCGCTGGCTGGCCCAGGCCGGTTTCAAGGCGCTGGCCACGACCAGTTCCGGCTACGCTTTCTCTCGCGGCAAGGCCGATGGCGCTGTGCATGTGGACGAAGTGCTGCAGCACTGTAGTGAAATCGTCGCCGCCACCAATTTGCCAGTGAATGCGGATTTTGAGGACGGCCATGCGCGCGACCTGCCCACCCTGCAGGACAACGTGCGCCGCTGCGTGGCCACGGGTGTGTCGGGGCTGTCCATCGAAGATGCCAGCGGCGATCCGGCCAGCCCCCTTTATTCCTTTGCCGAAGCGGTGGAACGCATGCACGCCGCCCGCGAAGCCATTGATGCGACCGACGAAGACGTGCTGCTGGTCGGCCGCGCCGAGTGCTTTCTGGTTGGCCAGCCGGATCTGGACGAGACACTGCGCCGCCTGACGGCTTATGGCGAAGCCGGCGCCGACTGCCTGTATGCCCCGGCCTTGTCTACCCGCGAGCAGATTGCAGCCGTGGTGGAGGCCGTCGCACCCAAACCGGTCAACGTGCTGCTGGGGCCGGCTGCGCATCTCGGCTTGCAAACCCTGGCCGAGCTCGGCGTGCGCCGCATCAGCACCGGCGGCGCCCTCTCCCTGACCGCTTGGAGCGGTTTCGCCAGAGCCGCCGAAAAGCTCGCCGCCGGCCGCCTTGACATGCTCGACAACAAGGTCACTCACAGTGACCTGGGTTCGCTGTTTGCCGAGTCGAATGAGCCGGGGCAGACAAGCTAGATGAGTCCTCTCCGAAAGGTTGCAGACCCGGTCTGGACTCGGCGCGATGATGCCAACAAGCACTGCTTATCGGCAGCGGCAGTGTCTCTGGCATCGATAGCTGTTCAGGACAAGCCGTAAATCTCGCCATCCGCACCGATGCCCATGCCACTGGCGGCCGGTTTCTTCGGCAGCCCCGGCATGGTCATCATCGTGCCGCAGATGACAACCACAAAACCGGCACCAGCAGAAAGTCGTACCTCACGAACAGCCAGCGTATGGCCTGTTGGCGCTCCCAGCAGTTTCGGATTACTGGAAAAACTCTTTTCCGTTTTCGCAATACACACTGGCAGATGGCCGTATTCGGCCTTTTCAAGTGCCTGGAAACGACGCTCAGCCGCTGATTCCACCGCAATGCCGTCGGCCTGGTAGAGCTCCTTGGCAATAGTCTCGACCTTTTCACGCAGGGTCAGGGCCTCGGCATCATAGAGAAACTGGAAATTTTCACCGCCCTGCCCAGCCACCTGCACCACCTTTCGCGCCAGGTCTTCAGCACCTGCCCCACCGTCGCTGAAGTGGGTGCAAACTGCAACCCCGACACCCAGAGCCGCCCCTGCTTCGCGAATGACATCGACTTCCGCCTCGGTATCAGTGGGGAAGCGATTAACGGCAATAACCGGCTCGATACCAAAACGGCGCACGATTTCGACATGTCGTTGCATGTTCACACAGCCTTCGCGCAGTGCTTCGACGTTCTCGACCTTGAGATCGCTGAGTGCCACTCCGCCATGCATCTTGAGGGCTCGCACCGTCGTCACGACAACGGCCGCATCAGGCTTCAGACCTGCCTTGCGGCACTTGATGTCAAAGAATTTTTCAGCGCCCAAATCGGCGCCGAATCCGGCCTCGGTAATCACATAGTCGGCAAGTTTCAAGGCAGTTTGCGTAGCCATCACCGAGTTGCAGCCATGAGCAATATTGGCGAAGGGCCCGCCATGGATGAATGCCGGATTGTTTTCCAGCGTCTGCACCAGATTGGGCATGAGCGCGTCCTTGAGCAGCATGGTCATGGCGCCGTCGGCCTCCAGATCGGCTGCGGTTATGGGTTTGCGCTCTGTCGATTCTGCGACCACGATGCTTGCCAGCCGCCTTTGCAGATCGTCGATATCAGTCGCCAGGCACAAGATGGCCATGATTTCGGAAGCAACGGTGATATCGAAGCCGCTTTCGCGCGGCACACCATTGCCGGCACCAAGTCCACTCACAATCTCGCGCAGTGAACGGTCGTTCATATCCATGACGCGACGCCAGGTGACGCGGCGGGTATCAATGCCAAGTGCATTGCCCTGATGGATATGATTGTCAATCAGCGCCGCCAGCAGATTATGCGCCATGCCAAGAGCGTGCATGTCGCCAGTAAAATGCAGGTTGATATCTTCCATGGGAACCACCTGCGCATAGCCGCCACCAGCGGCGCCACCCTTCATGCCAAAAACAGGGCCGAGGCTCGGTTCGCGGGTGCAGGAAACGGCATTCTCCCCAATCCGGTTGAGCGCATCGGATAGCCCGACAACCGTCGTGGTCTTGCCCTCGCCGGGAGGCGTGGGCGTGATGCCGGTAACCAGTATCAGTTTGCCATTGGGGCGATCAGCGATTTCCTGGATGTAATCCAAGCGTATCTTGGCCTTGGTATGCCCATAGGGAACCATCGCTTCCCATGGAACACCAATCTTTTCTCCTATCTCGCGAATTGGCTTCAAACTCGCCACGCGGGCGATTTCGATATCGGATTTCATTTCTTTGGATTGCTTTGCACTGGACACGTCCAGCTCCTTCTTTAGTGGTTAGACTCAAAGCCACACACATGGTGCAGCGTATAAAGGCATCGGGTCTTCCGATATTGATCTGTCATTCCATGGCGCGTATATGCCGGATTCGGTAACGATCCGATCCATCGGGATATCGTGGCTGGTCGGATGGATTGTATCGAGACGGCACAGATCAAAACCGACACCGACAACGAGCTTCACCGACTGCAACCTGGCCAGGGTACGATCATGATAGCCGCCGCCATAACCGAGTCGGTGGCACTCATCATCGAATCCAAGTGCCGGAGCGGCCACCGCTTCCAGCCAGATTTCCTCATCCGTATCCGGTACTGGTATGCCGTAGACGCCATCCATCTCAGGTTGCCATGGCCGGAACACCAATGGTTGCCTCGATGCGACTACATCGGGCAGCACAACGCCAAGCCCTTCCTCATGAAGACCCTGCACCAGCCCTCGAAGGTTGAACTCTTCCCTTGAAAGGCCAATACAGACTGACTATGCGAGCCCCCGAGTCCAGCAACAGTGGCAAGAGCTTTGCTTGTATTTCGCGATTGAAGCGCCTCCCGTCCGCCTTGGTAATCGACAGCCGCTTTGCGATCAAATTCAGTCCATTTGATTCGCCGCCATTCGCTCACCGTACAGCCAAGGTTGGTGGATTTTTCTTCGAATTCATTGCAGCATCAATTCTGCAGCAGATGTATTTTTACCTCAGGAAGCGCAGGGGACAGCAATTTCATTTTGCCGACAAGCCGCGATGAGGGTGTTATCCAACAGGCAGGCAATGGTCATGGGGCCAACACCGCCAGGAACCGGCGTAATCGCGCCGGCTATGGGAGCCACTTCATCGAAGGCCACATCACCAACCAAGCGTGTTTTTCCGTCGCTGTCGTCCTCGATTCGATTGATGCCGACATCAATTACAGCTGCTCCAGGCTTGATCCAGTCTTCGCGTACGGTTCCCGGTCGACCAATGGCCGCGACAACAATATCCGCTTGGCGACATAGCCCAGCCTGATCCCGCGTTCTCGAATGTGCAATGGTTACCGTACAGTTCTCGCGCAACAGCAGATTGGCCAAGGGTTTACCAACGATGTTCGAGCGCCCCAGAACGACGGCATTCAAGCCGGAAAGATCATCGCCCAGCGCATGTCGCAACAATACAATACAACCCTTGGGCGTGCATGGAACCAGGGCGTCGCCGCCATTCCAAAGACGCCCGGTATTGATTTCGTGGAAGCCGTCGACATCCTTGTTCGGGTCTATGGTGGCCAGCACAGAGGCGCTATCAATATGCCCTGGCAACGGCAATTGAACCAATATGCCGTGAACGCGAGGATCGGCATTCAGTTCCGCGATCAGCGTCAACAACTCCTGCTGTGAAATGTCTGCCGCTCGATTGTATTCATATGAGTTCATGCCGGCGGCAACACAGCGCCGGTGCTTGTTGCGCACATAGACTTGGCTGGCCGGATCTTCACCAATCAGCACCACAGCAAGACCAGGAGTAATACCATGCGCCGCAATCAAAGCATGCACCTGCTGGGTTACTTGGTTCTGCAGTCCCGCGGCAACTGCCTTGCCATCTATGAGTTTGCTCTCGCTGTTGTATGCCATACCCTTGAACACCTGCAAATAAACAGTTTGTAATCGTGCACGAGCCGACTAAGGCTTGCAATAGCTTGGCAAAGCATCGCCCTTCGGCGCAGCAACGGCCAGTACAAGAATTGTTGCCGCTGCGCTCGCCATCACACTGCGCAGGCTGTTGATTATCAGACACCCACTGGACAATCCCTGTACTTGATATAGGTCGACCAGTCGCATAAGCGACACCAACGATGCTAATATTTATTGCCCGAGAGCGGCGGTAGCTCAGTTGGTAGAGCGCAACCCTCCCAAGGTTGAGGTCGCCGGTTCGATCCCGGTTCGCCGCTCCAGTTTTGGCGCCTGTGCGGCGGCTATTGCTGCTCCCATGCGGGCGGGCGCTTGTCGATGAAGGCCTGCGTGCCTTCGGCGCCTTCTTCGCCGAGTGCGCAGTCGGTGAATGCTTCGGCCGCTTCGTCCAATAGCTGATCCATGTCGATCTTGCCGACGCGCTGCATGATGGCTTTGGTGGCGGCAAGTGCGCCGGGGGCGCTGCGGCGGATGCGCTGCAGCACGTCGTCCAGATGTTGTTCGAGGTCGGCATCGCTACGCGCCAGATACTGGCCAACGCCGAGGCGCACGGCTTCGGCGCCGTCGAACATGTCGCCGCAGACGGCGATCTTGCGCGCCGCGGTCAGGCCGATGCGATTGACCACGAACGGCGCGATCTGTGCCGGCGGCAGGCCGCGTCGGGTTTCCGGCATGCCCATTTTGGTATCGGCGTGGATGATGGCGATGTCGGATACGCAGGCCAGCCCGAAACCGCCGCCAAGCGCCGCACCTTCGACCACCATGACCACGGCCTGCGGTGCACTTTCCACCTGGCGTACCAGCGCGCCAAAGCGGCGATTGAATTGCAGCATGGCCTCGCGCTTGTTGTCACTGGCGCGTGTCTGCGCGACTTCCTTGAGATCGGCACCGGCGGAGAAGAAGCCGCCGGCGCCGCGCATGAGCACGGTGCGGATCGTGCGATCGTCGCGAATAGCCTGAAATAAGCGCACAACGTCGTCGAGCATGGCTGTATTGAACGCGTTCCGCGCTTCGGGCCGATTCAGGGTCACATGCAGCACGCTGGCCTCGCGCTCGATGTGTAGATGCGTTGTTGCGGGTAGCGACATGTTCAGCTCCTAATGTAGAAATAATTGCTTGTCCGCCAATATATTGCCGCTTGCCGGGGATTTCCTGCTCACCCCCTTCAAATGGACGGCGCGAAGGCCCGCCTGCCGACGTTATAGTCGAACTTTATCACTGCGAAGGTTACACGAGATGCGAAAAGGGATATTCATGGCTGCGCTTGTGCTGGCGATGTTTGCATCACTGATGGCAAATGCCGCCGACAAGACGACCATAAAACACAGGCAGCAGCAAGCGGAGCAGGAGGAAAAGCTAAAGGAAGACTTCATGCGGGAAATGAAGATGAAAAAGAAAAAATTCCTTGACAAGACGGCCAAGATAAAGCCGCCACGAGGGGCGGAGATCATCCGCGCACCGAAATCGCCCAGCATAGATGCCAGGCAGAATCTACCAACGGTTAGCCGCGAGAAACAAGCGGAAATTAGCGAGCAGGCCCGCCGCCGCAGGCCTCTTCCCGCAGCAACGCCGCCCGATTTCGCCATCACTCATCCGGCCAACAGCCATGACACCGTGCTAATACCGGACGGCGAGGGTTTTAGAATCAAAGGTGTTGGCACGCCGGAGAGCAGGGTGTGGATTTCGATTGGCTGGCTGTGGCGCAAGCCGACCAATCCGCTAGACAGTGAGCTGCTGTCAGCGCATTACGGCCCGTGGATCAAAACAGTGGCCACGGACAATAGCTGGGAGGCAATGCTTCCCTTGGGAGGAATTAACACACCTGATGCCTTTGACATGCGAGCTTTCCTGACCGTCATCCAGACCGCTCCGGATGGGCAAAAAACGACTCTGGAAAAGCAATACGATGTTGAGGAATAACCGCTGATTCCTGCGCAGGCTGCGCCGTCGTGCGCGGCCTGCGCAAATGCAGCACCCGCTCAGCCGTCACCTTGCTGGCGTTGTTCATCCTGCTGGGCTTCGACCTCACGCATGCCGGGAACCAGTTTGGCAGCGGCGAAAATGCCGATTTCATACAGCAGGTACATGGGCACGGCGAGCAGAGTCTGGGAGATGACATCGGGCGGCGTGAGCAGCATGCCGACGGCAAAGGCGCCGACCAGGACGTAGGCGCGGTAGCTGCGTAGCGCGCGCGGAGTGACCATGCCTGCCCAGACCAATAGATAAATGGCAATCGGCAGCTCGAAGGCAACGCCGAAGGCGATGAACATGCCGAGCACGAAATCCAGATACGAAGAGATGTCGGTGGCGACGGTGACCCCGGCCGGTGCGAACGAGACGAAAAAGTTGAACGCAACCGGGAACACAACGAAATAGGCAAACGCCATGCCAAGATAGAACAGCGCAGTGCTGGAGATGAGCAGCGGCGTCATCAGGCGCCGTTCCTGGGCATACAGGCCGGGGGTGATGAAGCCCCAGATCTGGTACAGCGTCCATGGCAGCGAAATCACGACCGCGGTGAGCATGGCCAGCTTGAATGGCGCCAGAAACGGCGCGGCCACGCCGGTGGCGATCAGGCTGCCGCCCTCCGGCAGTTGCGCAAGCAGCGGCCCTGACAGCCAGGTATAAAGTTCGGAGGCATAAAAAGCAGCCGGGATGAACACGATCAAAATACCCACCACGGCGCGCAACAGCCGACTGCGCAATTCCAGCAAATGCGCCATCAGCGGCTGTTCGCGATCTTCCGGCGCGTTTTGCTTGTGACTCATTTAGTCGATTTTTCCGTTACAGCAGAAGCTTCCGAGTTATCCGTATTTGTGGCGACCTGCGGCGACGTTTGCTCGTCATCCATGTTATCGGCCGCTCTGTTGATGTCATCCAGTACATCGCGAGTGCCGGTTTCGACATCATCCAGATCCTTGACTGCTTCTCTGGTACTCGCTTCGACGTTGTCGCGGGCACGGTTGATTTCCTGCTTGAAGCCCTGCACATCGACTTCGCGCTCCAGTTCGCTGGTCAAGGTATTGGCGTAGCGCCGCGCACGCCCCACCCACTTGCCGAGCGTGCGCGCAGCTCCCGGCAGACGCTCCGGTCCGAGCACGATCAAGGCAATTACGGCAACAAGCGTAAGTTCCCAGAAGCCGATATCGAACATGGTCGCCTAGGAAGAGCGATCGTGGGAGGCCGTCTTGTCCGTTTGCGCCGTGTTGTCGGCCGGATCCTGGTCGATCACCCGCGACTCCTGGGTACCGGACTGTTCCGGTGTCGCATCGCCGGATTCATCGTCATCCTGCTTCATCGCCGTGCGAAAATCCTTCAGCGCGCTGCCGAGATCACCACCCAGGTTCCGCAGCCGCTTGGTGCCAAATACCATCACCACGATGGCCAGCAGGATCAAAAGCTGCCATATGCTAATTCCGCCAAGTCCCATAATTAACCTCTACATCCAAGGAATATCATCGTGCTGCATGCCCTGAGCACAGCAGCCATTCTGTGTTTCCGGCCTGCGGATTTCTCTTGGTGGACAGCCGATATCATCGTCAGCGCGCGGACCGCGCCGCCTTTTCCGCCAAACCAGAGATGCCGAAGCGCCGGGCCAATTCCGCCTGCACATCGGCCACGCTCAAATCATGCGCCTGCAACAACACCATACAATGAAACCACAGATCCGCGACCTCGTACACCAGATGTGCGCGTTCCTGCGCGCCGGCACCATCGGCCTGCTGCGCCGCCTCGATCACTTCCGCCGACTCTTCCGCCACTTTGGCATTGATTGCGGCCGTGCCGGCCGCATACAGGGAAGCCGTATAACTGGCGGCGGGATCCGCGCTGCGGCGGCGTTCGGCCAGCAGGCGGTCAAGCTGCATCATAATGCCGGAGTCATTCATGGGAATAGATATCGTCAGGATTTTTCAACACCGGGTCGCGCACTGTCCAGCAATCGCCGCCTGCGGCTGCATCCAGCGCCCGATAAAAACAGGACGCACGTCCAGTATGGCAGGCAATGCCACCCATTTGTTCCACCTGCAGCAATAATGTATCGCCATCGCAGTCCAGGCGCATATCGACGATGCGCTGTCGGTGGCCGGAACTCTCGCCTTTGCGCCAGAGCTGGGCGCGCGAACGCGACCAATAAGTGGCGAAACCGCTGGCGATGCTCGCCGCCAGCGCGTCGCGGTTCATCCAAGCCAGCATCAAGACGCGGCCACTGCCGGCATCCTGGGCTATGGCTGGCGCCAAGCCGCGCTCATCCCAGGCCACTGCGTCCAGGCAGGTAGCGGCAGAAGCGGCTGCAGGAGTATCCCCAGCGACAGGCATGCGCAGTCTCGATTGCGTGTGTTGACCTGCCATTCTACGCTTAATTTCGGGGTTGCGTATATGACCATGGTTGCATAGCGCCAGACAGCGCTCTAATGTGGCCAGGCCATGAAAATCATTATCCTCGGCGCGGGCCGCGTGGGTGCCACGCTGGCCGAAAACCTTGCCAGCGAAAACAACGACATAACCATTGTCGACACCAATGTGGCGCTGCTGCATGAACTGCAGGATCGGCTCGATGTGCAGACGGTCGAAGGTTTTGCTTCATATCCACAGACCCTGCACGATGCCGGCGCCGGTGATGCCGACATGGTCATCGCCGTGACCGATGCCGACGAAACCAACATGATCGCCTGCCAAGTGGCCTACACCCTGTTCCAGACGCCGACCAAGATCGCGCGCATTCGGGCCACGGAATACACCAGGGAAAAACAGCTGTTCGCCCTGGATGCAATCCCGGTGGACATGTTCATCAGCCCCGAGGAGCTGGTCACCATCAACATTCGCCGGCTGATCGAGTTTCCCGGTGCGCTGGAAGTCGTGGATTTCGCCGGCGGGCGCATCCGCGTGGTTGGCGTCAAGGCCTATTACAGCGGCCCTCTGGTCGGGCGCGAATTGCGCAGCCTGGGCGAGGTCTTGCCGCACCTGGAAACCCGGGTGGTGGCCATTTATCGGCGCGGCAAACCGATGGTGCCGGAAGGCACGACAGTCATCGAAACGGACGACGTGATCTTCTTCGTCGCCGCCACCAGCAACATCAAACGCGTCATGCGCGCGCTGCAAAGCAAGAACAAGGTCGCCAGGCGCATCATGATCGCCGGCGGCGGTCATATCGGCACCCGGCTCGCACAAGAATTGGAAAAGCGCTGCCGGGTCAAACTCATCGAGGGCGACAGCAAGCGCGCGACGGCGCTGTCGGAGCAGGTTGATCGCACCACCGTGTTGTATGGCGATGCCGCCGATGAAAGCCTGCTGTTGGAGGAAAACATCGATCATGTGGACGTGTTCTGTGCCGTGACCAACGATGAGGAGGTCAACATCCTGTCGGCCATGCAGGCGAAGAAACTCGGCGCGCGCAAGACCATGGCGCTGATCAATCGGCCCTCTTATGCCAGCCTGATCGAATCCAATGCCAGCCAGATCGACGTTGCCATTTCACCGCAGCAGGCGACTGTCAGCGCCGTGCTGGCACACGTGCGCCGCGGCGACATAGCGCGCGTGCACACGCTGCGCCGCGGCGCCGCCGAAGCGATCGAAGCCATCGCCCACGGCGAGCGCAGCACTTCGCGCATCGTCGGCCGGCGCATCGATGAAATCGACCTGCCCAAAGACAAGCACAATCGCACCCAAGACAACAAGCCCGCACCAACAACCACGATCGGCGCCATTGTGCGCGGCGACAAGGTCATGATCGCGCATCATGACACGGTCATCGAATCCGGCGACCATGTGGTTCTGTTCGTCACCGAAAAGCGCCATGTCAGCCGCGTGGAGCGCCTGTTTCAGGTCAGCCCCTCGTTCCTGTAGGATTGCACGGTCATTGGCGCTGCGGCCACCATGCCGGGCAATGCGCATAGCGCCCGATCGCTTGTTGCCGTGCCTTGGGGGCGCCGGATGTCGATATGAAGCACCAGTTTGCCACCGTCCAGCATATTCTGGGGGCCCTGCTCATGCTGTTCTCGACCAGCATGCTGATCCCGCTGCTGCTGGCATTGTTTTATGGTGAAGGCGGCGCGCAGACATTCGCCGCCTCATTTGCCATTACCCTGACCGCGGGTACGCTGGTCTGGCTGCCGGTGCGCAAAACTCGGCGTGATCTCAAGATTCGCGACGGCTTCCTGGTCGTGGTGCTGTTCTGGGTCGTGCTCAGCAGTTTCGGCGCTCTGCCGCTGCTGCTTGCCACAACGCCAGAACTGACCCTTACAGATGCCATGTTCGAGGCTGTGTCCGGGCTCACCGCCACCGGCGCAACCGTGTTGAGCGGGCTGGATGGCATGCCGCACGCGATCCTGTTCTGGCGCCAGCTGCTGCACTGGATGGGCGGCATGGGCATCATCGTGCTCGCGGTGGCGGTCATGCCCATGCTCGGCATCGGCGGCATGCAGTTGTATCGCGCGGAAACACCGGGACCGGTCAAGGACACCAAGCTGACGCCGCGCATTCGCGAAACGGCCAAGGCCCTGTGGTACATTTATCTGGCGCTGACACTGCTGTGCGTGCTGTTGTTCTGGAGCGCCGGCATGAGCCCGTTTGATGCAGTCAGCCACGGCTTTTCCGCCATTGCCACCGGCGGTTTCGCCAACTACGACGCTTCCATCGGCCATTTCAATTCGCAAGCCATCGAGCTGGTCACCATCTTCGCCATGTTGCTGGGCAGCATTAATTTCGGCCTGCACTTTACCGCCTGGCGCCATGCCGATCCGAGCATTTACGTGCGCGACCCGGAAGCGCGCGCCTATCTCGTCATGGTCGTCATCGTATCCCTGTTCGTGGCCCTGATTCTGCTGTTTTCGGCGACCTACACGCAGCTTCCGCAGGCTCTGCTGGCGGCCGTCTTCATGGCCATTTCGTTTGGCACGACCACCGGCCTGACGGTGGCGGATTATGTCAGCTGGCCGAGCTTCATTCCCATGTTTTTGCTGCTCGGCTGCTTTGTCGGCGGCTGCGGCGGCAGTACCACCGGCGGCATGAAGGTGGTGCGCTTCCTGCTGCTGGCCAAGCAGGGGCTGCGCGAAATCAATCGGCTGGTGCATCCAAACGCGAAAATCCCGATCAAACTCGGCGGCAAAACCGTGCCGGATCGCATCATTCAGGCCGTTTGGGGGTTTTTTGCGGTTTACGTCGCGGTGTTCGTGATCATGTTTCTTTGTCTGCTGGCGAATGGGGTCGATGAAGTCAGCGCTTTTTCCGCAGTTGCCGCCTGCATCAATAACATGGGCGTGGGGCTGGCCCGGGCCAGCACCGATTTTGCCGGCTTGCCGATTCTGTCAAAATGGATTCTGAGTCTGGCCATGATCATGGGCAGACTGGAGATGTTTACCCTGCTTGTTATTTTCACGCCAACCTTCTGGCGACAGTAATACCTATGAAAGAAAAACTTGAAGCCATGCTCGCCGCCGGGCGCGATAACGCGCTGCTGCGTTTTTCCCTGGGCGAAATCCTGCTGCAGGAAGATGCGCCGCAGGCTGCGGCAGAACACCTGGCCGCGGCCGTGGAGCACGATCCAGACTATTCCGCCGCTTGGAAACTGTATGGCCAGGCACTGGCCGCCAGCGGCGAGCCGGCGCGCGCGGTAGAAGTCTTCGACCAGGGCATAGCCGTGGCCGAAGCCCGCGGCGACAACCAGGCAGTCAAGGAAATGCGGGTGTTCCGCAAACGCGCCAGCAAGCAATTGTCCTGACATGGCAGTCTATACCAAGATAACAAGAGCCGACCTGGAGACGCTGCTGGCCCAATACGACATCGGCAGCCTGCAAGGCTTCGAGGGCATTGCCAGCGGCATTACCAACACCAATTACTTCGTCACCACCAGCCACGGCCGCTGGGTGCTGACCCTGTTCGAGCACATGACGGCCGCCGCCCTGCCTTTTTTCATGACCGTGATGGATCACTTCTCGGCCCACGGCATTCCCAGCGCGCATCCGGTGCTGCGCAACGATGGCGGTTTTCTAAGCACCGTGTGCGAGCGCCCGGCGGCGCTGGTCTATCTGCTGCAGGGTGCGAGTATCGAACAGCCAGACCTGGCCCAATGCCGTGCCTTGGGTGAAGTGGTCGCGGCCATGCACAGGGCAGCGAAAACACTATCCGTGCGCCAGCAAAATACCCGCGGCCTGCCCTGGATACGCGAGGCCGCGGCCGCGCTCGAGCCGCGTCTGGATGCCGATACCGCAGCCTTGCTGCAGGATGAAATCGCGGCGCAGAACGAGTTTGCCGCCAGCGCTGACTGGCAACAGCTGGCGCAGGCTGTGATCCACGCCGACATTTTTCGCGACAATGTCTTGTTCGCTGGCCATCGGGTCTCTGGCATCATCGATTTCTATTATGCCTGCCACGACTACCTGCTGTTCGACCTGGCCATCATCTGCAACGACTGGTGTTTCGATGCCGCCATCCGCTTCCTGCCCGCGCGCTGGCAGGCGTTCATCCACGCCTACGGCGCGCAGCGCGCGCTGACTGCGGTCGAGCAGCGCGCCTGGCCGGCCATGCTGCGCGCCGCGGCGCTGCGCTTCTGGGCTTCACGTCTTTACGACTACCATTTCCCGATAAACGGCGATGCCAGCCAAATGCACGACCCCGCACCTTACGAACGCTTGCTGCGCCTGCATCGGACGATGCCGCCCGCTCTGTTGCCGGAGCCGGCATGATTGCCCTGCTGCAGCGCGTGCGAAGTGCCTCTGTTGCCATTGACGGCACAACCGTGGCCGCCATCGAGCGCGGCATCCTGGCGCTGGTGGCCGCCGAACGCGACGACGACGAGGCCCGCGCCCGGCGCCTGGCCGAGCGCGTCGGCAGCTATCGCCTGTTCAGTGACACCGAAGGCCGCATGAACCTGAACGTGGCCCAGGCCGGCGGCGCCATCCTCGCCGTGCCGCAGTTCACGCTCGCCGCCGATACCCGGCGTGGCAATCGCCCCGGCTTTTCCCGCGCCCTGGCCGGGGCGCCGGCAGAGCATTTGTTCAACGTGTTCGCTGATGCGCTTGCCCAGGGAGCGGTGCCGGTCGCACTGGGCCGCTTTGGTGCCGACATGCAAGTCGCACTCGTCAACGACGGCCCGGTCACATTCTGGCTGCAAAGCTGAATGCGCCGCTCGTGCAGCACGGCTCCGGATCTGTTGCCGCCGAGGCCGCGGCAATTGGCGTAGAATGAGCGCTGCGCGTATCATCGCGCGTTTGCCAAACAGGCCAATGACCAGGTTATGACCAACATGATCGCCCGCCGTGCCAGCATCGCACGGCAGACTCGAGAAACCGATATTCGCATCAGTCTCGATCTCGACGGCAGCGGCCGTTTCGAAGGCTCAACCGGGGTCGGCTTCTTCGATCACATGCTCGAACAAATCGCGCGCCATGGCCAGCTTGATCTGTCGATCCAGGCCACAGGCGATCTGCACATCGACGCCCATCATACGGTCGAAGACGTCGGCATCTGCATTGGCCAGGCGCTGGCGCGGGCCTGGGGCGACAAAAGCGGGCTGACCCGCTATGGCCACGCCTACGTGCCTCTGGACGAAGCCCTGGCGCGCGTGGTCATCGATCTGTCCGGGCGCCCTGGCCTGTTCTACCATGCCAGTTTTCCAAGCGATCGCATCGGCGAGTTCGATACCGAACTGGTGCGCGAGTTCTTCCAGGGCCTAGCCAACCATGCCAGCGTCACGCTGCACATGGACGCACTCAAGGGCGCCAACAGCCATCATATTGCAGAAACCCTGTTCAAGGCCTTCGGCCGCGCGCTGCGCATGGCCATCGGTCGCGATGCGCGCCTCGGCGACAGCATGCCCTCGACCAAAGGCCTGCTCTGACCTCACCACCCCACCCGAAAAACATCCCATCTGACCAAGTATTGCTATGGCAACAGTCGGAATCATCGATTATGGCATGGGTAACCTGCATTCCATTGCCAACGCCTTGCGCTATGTGGCCACGGATGAGCAAATCGAGATCAGCTATGATCCGGATGCACTCGCGCACATGGACCGGCTGGTGTTGCCTGGCGTTGGTGCGATCAGCTATTGCATGGCAGAGTTGCACCGGCTGGAGCTGGATGCCATGCTCATGCAGACCATTGGCCGCAAGCCGCTCATGGGCATTTGCCTGGGCATCGAAGCGTTAATGACACACTCCGAGGAAAACGAAGGCATCAAGGCATTGGGCGCCTTTCCCGGCAATGCCTTGCGCTTTTCGCCAGCAACCGCGCATGCCGATGGTATACGCCGCAAGATTCCGCACATGGGCTGGAATCAAGTGCGACAGGAGCGAGGACACCCGCTGTGGCAGGACGTGGCGCCCGACAGCTGGTTCTATTTTGTGCACAGTTATTATGTAGTGCCAGACAATCGCAAACATATAATCGGCACCACCGAATATGGCCGGCGCTTTGCTTCGGCCATGCTGCGCGACAACGTATTCGCCGTGCAGTTTCACCCCGAAAAAAGCCAATCCCCGGGCCTGCAGCTGTTGGCCAATTTCCTGCAATGGGACGGTCGTGCCTGACAATGAGATGAGGCAACGGACGTGTTGTTGATTCCCGCAATTGATATCAAGGATGGTCAATGTGTACGCCTGCGCCAAGGGCGCATGGACGACGTGACCGTGTTCGATGACAATCCCGAAAACGTGGTCACGCGCTGGGTGGAGGCCGGCGCCGATCGCATTCACATCGTCGATTTGGATGGCGCCAGCGCCGGCGAACCGGTCAACCAGGCGCTGATCGGACGCATGGTGGCGGCAGCTGGCAGCACGCCGGTGCAGCTCGGCGGTGGCATTCGCGATGAAGCCGCCATCGAGACCTATCTCGACCTCGGCGTCGAATTCATCATCCTCGGCACGCGCGCAGTGTCGGAGCCGCATTTCGTCTCCGATGTCGGCATCGGCTTTCCGGGGCGCATCATCGTCGGCCTGGACACGCGCGATGACAAGGTGGCCACCGACGGCTGGTCGAAACTGTCGCGCAACACCGCCGCCGAACTGGCGCAACAGTTCGAGCAGGACGGCGTGGTCGCCATCGTGCATACCGACATCCGCCGCGACGGCATGATGCAGGGCCTCAACATCGATGCCACCCGGGCGCTGGCAAGGGAATTGTCGATCCCGGTCATCGCCTCCGGTGGCGTCACCGACCTCAACGACATCCGCGCCCTGCTGGATGCCGAAAGCGACGGTGTCAGCGGCGCCATCATCGGCCGCGCGCTGTACGAGGGCACGCTTGATTTCGCTGCCGCGCAGCAACTGATTGCCGGAGCAGAAAACGCATGACGCTGGCGAAACGCATCATTCCCTGCCTGGATGTCAAGAATGGCCAGGTGGTCAAGGGCACGCGCTTTGTCGATCTGAAGCAGGCCGGCGATCCGGTGGAACTGGCGCGCAGCTACGACCAGGCCGGCGCCGACGAACTGATCCTGCTCGATATCGCGGCCAGTCACGAGGGCCGCGACACGCTGTTCGACCTGGTGCAGCGCGTGGCCGACGAAATCTTCATCCCGCTCGCCGTAGGTGGCGGCGTGCGCAGCCTGGCGGACATTCAACGGCTGCTGTCCTGCGGCGCCGACAAGGTGGCCATTAATTCGGCGGCGATCGCCGATCCCGAGCTGATTCGTGAAGCCGCCGCCCGCTATGGCAACCAATGCATTGTCGGCGCCATTGACGCCAAACAGGCGGCGGCCGGCGAAGCCGCTCCACACTGGGAGGTATTCACCCACGGCGGGCGCAAGGCCACTGGTCTGGATGCGCTGGCCTGGGCACAGCAGCTCGCCGACTACGGCGCCGGCGAGCTGCTGGTGACGAGCATGGACAGGGATGGCACCAAGTCGGGGTTTGATCTCGAACTCACGCGCGCCATTGCCGATCGCGTGGAAGTGCCAGTAATTGCCTCCGGCGGCGTCGGCACGATGGAGCATTTATACGAAGGCTTGGCGCTTGGCCATGCTGATGGCGTGCTGGCGGCGTCGATCTTCCATTACCGCGAAATCACCGTGCAGCAAGCCAAGAGTTATCTGGCCGAGCGCGGCGTCGTCGTGCGTGATGCCATCTACAGCTAATCGGCACGGCGCCGGATACAGGCGTAGTAGAAACCGTCGCAACCGTCCGCGCCGGGCGCGATGCGGCGGCCGACGGCTTCGGCCTCGCCCCAGGCTGCGCTGATCGGCGCTTGTGCGACGGCCGGCGTGGCGGCGAGAAAATCCTGCACCACGGCCGCACCTTCGGCGCGCAGCAGCGAACAGGTGGCGTAAACCAGCAGCCCGTCCGGCGCCAGCAGCGGCCACAGCGCATCCAGCAGCAGGCGCTGGCGCCGGACTGCGGCCTGGATGTCGCCGGGCCGGCGCAGCCACTTGATGTCGGGATGACGGCGAATCACGCCGGTGCCGCTGCAGGGTGCATCCAGCAGGATGCGCGCGAACGGCTGGCCATCCCACCACTCGGCGGGCCGGGTGGCATCGCCCGTGCGCACCGTGGCCTGCAGCTGCAGGCGCGCCAGATTCGCCTGCAATGTCTGCAGGCGCGCCGGTGCTACGTCCAGTGCCAGCAGATCGATCTCAGCTCGCTCCAGCATGTGCGCCGTCTTGTTGCCCGGCGCGGCGCAGGCATCCAGCACTCGTTGGCCGTCGGCGAGCGCCAGCAAATCCACCGCCTGCTGTGCGGCGCAGTCCTGCACCGATACGGTGCCATCGGCAAAACCGGGCAGGGTCGCGGCCGGCTGCGGCTGCGCCAGGGTCAGACCATCCGGCGCATGCGCGGCCGGCTCGGCATCGATGCCGGCGGCGGCCAATGTCTGCAGATATGCACTGCGGCTGGTGCGCCGGCGATTGACGCGCAGGTGCATGGGCGCCGGCTCGTTGTTGGCCGCCAGCAGCGCCGCGCTCTGCTGCGACCAGTCCTGGCCGAGGCGCTCAACCAGCCAGTCGGGATGCGATGTGCGCACCGCCGGCGACACTGGCAATGCCTGTTCCAGGCGCTTGTACTCACGCTGGTAACGGCGCAGCACGGCATTGATCATGCCGCGCGCCCGGCCCAGCTTGAGCGTCGGCGCCGCCGCCACCGTGGCATGCACCGCCGCATGTGCTGGAATGCGCATGGCGCGCAGCTGATATACGCCAACCAGCAGCAATGCCTGCAACAGCGGCTGCGGCGCGCGCTTGAGCAGCGGCTGCAGCAATGCCAACAACAAGCGATGCTCGCGCACCACGCCATAGGCCAGTGCCTGCATGAGCGCGCGATCCTTGTCAGACAGCTTGTGTTGCTGCTGCGCCAGCGCGACATCCAGGCTGCGCCCGGCAGCCATGACTGCCGCCACCGCACGCGCGGCGGCAGCGCGTGGCGCCGCGCCATCAGTCAAAATGCAGCCCGAGCCAGGCGCGGCCGTTGACGGCACTGGCGGCATCCATGCGCCGCTTGCCCGGCAATTGCAACTCCTGCACACGCAGCAGGCCGCGGCCACAGGCCACGTCGATGCCCTCGGCCGCGGCGGCCACGACCGTGCCGGCCGGGGCAGCGCTGGTGCCAGGCAGGGCCTGGGCGCGCCAAATGCGCAGCGGCTGGCCGTCGAGCAAGGTGAATGCCACCGGCCACGGCGCGTAACCGCATACGGCACGCGCCACGGCACTGGCATCCGTCTGCCAGTCGATGCGCGCTTCCTGTTTGCTCAAGCGCTCGGCATAGGTCGCCGCGGCCTCGTCCTGTGGCGTGGCGCGCAGCCCCCGCGGCAGCTCGGCAAGCACCTGCAGCAAAGCCGCGGCGCCCATGGTGGCCAGGCGAGCATGCAGATCGCCCGAGGTCATGCCAGCTTCGATGGCCAGCGTGCGGCTGAGCAGCACCGGACCGCTGTCGAGACCGCTGTCGACCTGCATGATGCTGACGCCGGTCTCTGCATCGCCGGCGAGCACCGCGCGCTCGATCGGCGCCGCGCCACGCCAGCGCGGCAGCAGCGAGGGATGCAGATTGATGCAACCATGGCGCGGCAGCTCCAGCACCGGCTGCGGCAGCAGCAAGCCATAGGCAACCACCACAATGACCTCCGGCTGCAACTCTTGCAGGGCCGCAACCGCTGCGGCCTGCTTGAGGCTGGTCGGCTCCTGCACAGGCAAACCAAGCTCCAGCGCGCGTTGCTTGACCGGGGTTGGTGTGAGCTTGCGCCCACGCCCCGCCGGGCGATCGGGCTGGGTGAGCACGCCGGCCAGCTCGTGCGCGGATGCGGCCAACGCATCCAGGCTGGGCAGCGCGAACTCGGGCGTGCCGGCAAAGACAATGCGCATCGCTCAGCCCGTGGCGGCCTGGCGCCGCGCCTTGAGCAGCTTGCGGCGGATGCGATCGCGCTTCAGCCGCGACAGCTTGTCGATATACAGCTCGCCATTGAGATGCGCGGTTTCATGCTGCACGCATTGGGCGAGCAGGCCTTCGGCCTCCATCTCATACGCTGTGCCAGCGCGATCCTGCGCCTTGAAGGCGACCCAGCTGTAGCGCTGCACACGATCGTAGTGATCCGGCACCGACAGGCAGCCCTCTTCCACGGTTTCCAGTTCGCGCATGTCGATGATCTCGGGATTGCACATGACGATGGGCTGGTTCTTGTCTTCGGAGCAATCCATGACCGCCACCCGCTGGGCCACACCGACTTGGGTCGCGGCCAGGCCGACACCAGGGGCGTCGTACATGGTCTCGAACATGTCGTCGATGAAGCGCGACAGCGCGTCATCAAAAACTTGTATAGACTGCGCCTGCTCGCGCAGGCGCGGATCGGGGAAGTGCAAAATCTCGAGAATCGCCATATATTACTTGTCGTATTGGGGTTGCGTCGGGGCCGTAGCGGTTGCTGATTGGCACCATGCCGCAGCTTCGGCACGCAGAATAATCAAAATTGCCAAGGGGGGCACATTGCAATGCAGGATTATAACGATTTAAGACGGATCACGAGGCTCGCATGCACTGGCATCGCGCTGCTGGCCAGCCTGGCGCTGAGCGGCTGCGCCACGCGCGCCGACGCCGATCGCGCTGCCAATCCAGCGGATGAGGCCACGATCACGCCACTGGGACAAACCGCGCCACCGTCTGCCGAACTGGTCAGCGACGCGCAATTGCGCCAGGCGCTGCGCAGTGATGCGTCGCTGCGCTATGTGGTCAAGGAAGGTGATACGCTGTGGGACATCGCCAATCATTTCCTGGACAGGGCCTGGTATTGGCCGGAAGTATGGTACGAAAACCAGGATATAAGGAATCCGCATCTGATTTATCCAGGCGACGTGCTGCTGCTGACCAATGTCGACCAGCGGCCGGCCGTGATACTCTCGCCACGCGTGCGCGAGTCGCCGCTCGATCAGCCGATCGCCACGATTCCAGCCGCGGCCATCGAGGCCATGCTCAACGCGCCCTACGTACTGTCCAAGGAAGAACTGGCGCAGGCGCCGCATATCGTCAGCTTCAAGAATGGCCACCTGATCGGCGGCGAGCGCACCTTGGCCTTCATTCGCGGCCTGCGTGCCGATGATCCGCTGCAGCTCGATATCGTGCATCCGGACGAGCCATTGTACGATCTCGACCAGCGCCAGCAACTCGGCATTCTGGCCCTGCCCACGGGCCGCCTGCAGATCATCGACCGCGGCGCCGATATCGCCACTGGCCGCATCACAGGCAGCAAGCGCGAAACCCATCCCGGTGATCGCCTGCTGCCGGCGCGCACGCGCATCGAAGTCAGCGACTTCGAGTTGCGCGCGCCGACGCAGCCCGTGGCTGGCAAAATCATCGCCACCTACAGCGACGCCATGATTCTCGGCCAGTACGAGGTTGTCATCCTCAATCTCGGCGAGCAGGATGGCCTGCGGCGCGGCAATCTGCTGCAAATCCTGCGCATGCCGACCAGGGTACAGGATCCAATCCAAAAGGATATGGTTGAATTGCCGGCACTAACCACTGGCGTGCTCATGGTATTTGATGTCGGCCAGAAGCTCAGTCTCGGCATTATCCTCGACGCCTCGCATCCGGTGCGCAAACATGATCTGGTGCGCGCCCCCGGCGCCTAGCCTGTAGTGAGCACCGGCGACTGGATACGACTGGCCTGCATACCCGGGATTGGCGCCACCCGCGCCGCTCGGCTGGTGGCACACTATGGCAGTCCGGCAGCGGCCCTGCACGGCGATGCCGCCGGCTGGGCCGCGCTCGGCCTGCCACGCAACCTGCACGCGCACCGCGGCCAGCCGGATACGGCGCTCATCGAGCGCACCGAAGCGTGGCTGGAACATGACGGGCATGCGCTGGTGACCCCCGCGCATCCGCATTTTCCAGCCGCCCTGGCAGCGCTGGAGCAGGCGCCGTTGTGGCTTTACGCCATCGGCGACAGCGAGCTGCTCACGCGCCCGGCCATCGCCATCGTCGGCAGCCGCAACCCGACCCCGGCCGGCGTCGCGCACGCGCGCGATTTCGCCGGCCAGCTGGCCAGCAGTGGCTTTGTCATCGTCTCCGGCCTCGCGCGCGGCATCGATGCCGCCGCGCACGAAGGCGCGCTCGCCGCCGATGGCATGACCATTGCCGTGTGCGCCACCGGCCTCGATCGCGTCTATCCCGCGGCCAACAAGAAACTGGCGGAGCGTATTGCCGCCAGCGGCCTGCTGGTGTCCGAATTCAATCTCGGCACGCTGCCGGCGCGCGGCAACTTCCCGCGGCGCAACCGCATCATCGCCGGACTCAGCGCCGGCACCCTGGTGATCGAGGCGGCGCGCGCCTCCGGCTCGCTGATCACGGCGCGCATGGCGCTGGAGGCCGGACGCGAAGTGTTCGCCGTGCCCGGCTCGGTGCACAACCCGCTGGCGCGCGGCTGTCACCAGCTGATCCGCGAAGGCGCCAAGCTGGTGGAAACCGCCGCCGACGTGTATGAAGACATCCTGCCGACGCTGGCCCAGGCCGGCAGCGAGCTGCAGGCGCCGGCCGGCGACAGCGACGCTGCATCCGCAGCGACCGGTGCAGACCTGAGCAGCGATGACGAGCAATTATTGGCGGCGCTGGGCCACGCACCGGCGCGCATTGACGACCTGGTCGAGCGCACCGGCTGGCCGGCCGATGCCGTCGCCTCGACCCTGCTGATCCTGGAGTTGCAGGGCCAGGTCGTCACCATGCCAGGCGGCGCCTACATGCGGGCGCAATGAAGTTCGCGGCGCAGCGAATCCGACCCGCCGCGGCCGGCGGTTGACGCGGCTGCATTGTCGCGGGCAGCTGCATCTGGCTACACTAGCGCGAGCCTTTGTCGCCACCCGGCCGCTTGGCACGGCCGCAACGCGCTAATTCATTTTAATGAGTGACCATGAACGAAAACCTGCTCGACGTGCTGCTTTATCTGTTCGAACACTTTCCCATGCCGGATAGTGCGCACGCGTCGCGCCTGCGTGCTGATCTGAATGAGGCGGGCTTCTTCCCCGAGGAAATCGATGATGCGCTGAGCTGGATCCGCGCCAGTCAGGCCGACCGCCAGACCTTATGCTCGCGCCCGGACGACCAGGCGCTGCGTTTGTACAGCCCACTTGAACAGCAGCTGCTGTCGCCGGCCTGCCAGGGCTATCTGGCGCGGCTGCAGCATTGCGGCGTGCTGACGGCTGCCGCGCGCGAGACCGTCATCGATCGCCTGCTGGCACTGGCCGACAACGACGACAGCGCGATCACGGTTGAACAATTGAAATGGGTCGTCATGATGATCCTGTCGAGCAACGGCGAAGACGAGGCGTTCGCGCACATGGAGGCGCTGCTGCACGCCGAGCAACCCGCCGCGACCCACTAGGGCATGCCCTGATACTACGCTTGCGTCTGCTTCGCACCAGAGATAATGCTGTGCTAGCCTTCGCGGCGCCAAACTGAATCCGTTTTG
>DATGUT010000032.1:0-18129 GCA_035301185.1 Salinisphaeraceae bacterium | reverse complement strand
CGGCGAGATGACCGAGTAAATGCTGTACTGCAGCATGGCGAGATGATCACCCAGGCCGATGGCCAGCGCGCCGCCGGAGCCACCCTCGCCCACAACCGTGCACACAATGGGCACGCGCAAGCGGGCCATGGCATACAGGTTGTCGGCGATGGCGGCACTCTGGTCGCGCTCTTCCGCACCGATGCCGGGATAGGCGCCGGGCGTGTCGATGAGCGTGATCAGCGGCAGCTGGAAGCGCTCCGCCAGGCGCATCAGGCGCAGTGCCTTGCGATAGCCTTCCGGCCTGGGCATGCCGAAATTGCGATGAATCTTGTCCTTGGTGTTGCGCCCCTTTTGGTGGCCGAGCAGCATGACCGATTGCTCACCCAGGCGACCAATGCCGCCGATGATGGCCGGATCGTCAGCATAGGCCCGATCGCCGTGCAATTCGACGAAATCGGTGAACATGCCGGCGATGTAATCCTGCAGGTAGGGGCGCCGCGGATGCCGCGCCAGCTGGGTGATTTGCCAAGTGGAGAGCTTGCTGAAAATGTTTTCGGTCAGGTTGCGGCGCTTGGCCTCCAGCCGGGCGATGTCTTCGCTCAGGTTGACTTCGCTGCCTTCGGCGACGGAGCGCAGCTCCTCGATCTTCTCCTGCAACTCGGCAATGGGTTGTTCGAAATCGAGATAATCGAGGTTTTTCTCAGCCATAGGATATTGTCATATACTTTGGATTGAAGCGTCCGCTGTGCGGCGATAGCGGACCTGAACCGCCTGCTTGCCGACCAGATTGCGCAAATCAGCGAGCAGATTATCGCAGACGCGCACGCGCGTTTCGCTCACGGTGAGTACGGCACAGGCAGTCTGGTTGGCGTAGCGCAATACGATACCGCAACCGTCGTCATTACGATAGCGTTCGAGGCAGCCAGCCAGGGCATCCACATCCAAGGCCTGATCGGATGCCAGGCTGACCAGCACGCGGCTGGCATAGCGCTCGCGCGCGCCGGCAATATCCATGACGCGGCGGGCATTGAGGCGAAAGCCGTCGGTGAACTCGTCATAGCCCAGGCCGCCTTCCACCACCAGCAGCTGATCGACGCTGAGCAGCGGCGCGGCCGCCTCGGCCTTGTCTTCGAACAGCGGGCATTCGATGCGGTCGCTGCCGTCGTCGAGCACGACGATGATGCGCCGGCCCTTGCGCATGCGCCGCACCTCGACCACGAAGCCGGCCACAACAACCTGGCGCTGATCCTTTTTGCGCGTGTAACCGCCCTCTTCCGGGCGCGGCACGGCGGCCACCAGAGCGGCCAGCTTGCCATCGGTGAACAGTGCCAGCTCCGCTTCCCAGGCGTTGATGGGATGCCCGGTCAGGTACAGGCCCAGGGTGTCGCGCTCGGCGCGCAGGCGCTGTTCGTCCGGCCAGGCGGGCAGGGTCTCCAGCTGCGGGCCAGCGGCTGTCCCAGCGCCATCATCACCGCCGTCTGCGCCCCCGCCCAGACCGAACATGTCGCCCTGCCCGGCAGACTGCGCTTTACGCGCTTGCTCCGCCGCCGCGTGCGCGCGCGCCAGACCCTGCATGAGGCTGGCCCGGTTGGGCCCAAGTTCATCCATGGCGCCGGCATGAATCAGCGCCTCCAGCGCGCGCCGATTGACCCGCGCCGGATCCACGCGCAGGCAGAAATCGTACAGGCTGGCAAACGCTCCACCCGCCTGGCGCTCCTGCACGATCGATTCGATGGCGCCCTGACCCAGGCCCTTGAGGGCGCCCAGGCCATAGCGGATCACGTGGTCATCAACCACGCTGAAATCGTAGGCGGAGGCGTTGACGTCCGGCGGCGCGACTTCGATGCCCATGCGCTTGCACTCGCCGATCATGGGCACGACCTTGTCGGTGTTGTCCATATCGGCCGAGAGTACTGCGCTCATGAACGCCGCCGGCTGATGCACCTTGAGCCAGGCGGTCTGGTACGACACCAGCGCATAGGCGGCCGAGTGCGACTTGTTGAAGCCGTAGCCGGCGAATTTCTCCACCAGGTCGAAAATATGCGCCGCCTGCTCGCGCTCCACTCCCTGCTCGGCCGCGCCGGCGAGGAACACGTCGCGCTGCTTGGCCATTTCTTCGGGCTTTTTCTTGCCCATGGCGCGGCGCAGCAGGTCGGCGTCGCCGAGAGAATAGCCGGCCAGCACCTGCGCGATCTGCATCACCTGCTCTTGATAGAGGATGACGCCATAGGTTGGCTCCAGCACTTCCGCCAGGCTGGCATGCGGATGGACGACCTTGGTGCGGCCGTGCTTGCGGGCGATGAAATCCTCGACCATGCCGGATTCCAGTGGCCCCGGCCGATACAGCGCGACCAGGGCGATGATGTCCTCGAATGCATCCGGCAGCAGGCGCTTGATCAGCCGCCGCATGCCCGCGGATTCGAGCTGGAACACGGCCGCCGTGTTACCCGCCTTGAGCAGGTCGAAGGTCGGCTTGTCATCCATTGGCAGCTGGCGAATGTCGAGCGGCGCCTCGCCCTTGGCCGCACGGCGTTCGTTGGCGATGCGCACGGCGCGGTCGATGATGGTTAAGGTGCGCAGGCCGAGGAAGTCGAACTTGACCAGGCCCACGGCTTCGACATCATCCTTGTCGAACTGGGTGACGTGGCCGCTGCCGCCTGCTTCACGAAACAGCGGCGTGAACGCGGTCAGCTCATCCGGCGCGATGACCACACCACCGGCGTGCTTGCCGGCATTGCGCGCCAGCCCTTCCAGCGCCATGGCCAGATCGAGCAGATAATGCACCTCTTCGTCTTCGTCATAGCTGGTGCGCAGTTCGTCGCTTTCCGCCAGCGCCCGCTGCAGGGTCATATCGACCGCAAACGGCACCTGCTTGGCGATGCGATCGACCATGCCGTAAGGATGGCCGAGCACACGGCCCACGTCGCGCACCACGGCGCGCGCCGCCATGGTGCCGTAAGTGATGATCTGCGAGACACGATTGCTGCCATAGCGCGCGGCCACGTAGTCGATCACCCGGTCGCGGCCATCCATGCAGAAGTCGATGTCGAAGTCCGGCATCGATACCCGCTCGGGGTTGAGGAAGCGCTCGAACAGCAGGTCGAACTCGAGGGGGTCGAGATCGGTGATGCCGATCACATAGGCCACCAGCGAGCCGGCGCCGGAGCCGCGCCCGGGCCCGACCGGCACGCCGTTGTCGCGGGCCCAGCGGATGAAATCGGCGACGATGAGGAAATAACCCGGAAAGCCCATCGATTCGATCACTTCAAGCTCATGCGCCAGGCGCCGCTCGTAGTCCGGGCGCGCCGCCTCGCGCTCGTCCGGGTCGGCAAAGCGCTCCGCCAGGCGCGCGTCCAGACCGCTGGCGGCTTCGGCGCGCAGGAAGCTGGCTGCGGTGTGCCCTTGTGGCACCGGAAAGTCGGGCAACACGTTTTCGCCCAGGGTCAGCTGCAGGTTGCAGCGCCGGGCGATGGCCACGGTATTCGCCAGCGCTTCCGGCAGATCGGCAAACAGCTCGGCCATTTCCGCGCCACTCTTGAAATACTGCGCTGGCGTGTAGTTTTGCGGCCGCCGCGGATCGGCCAGCGTATAGCCGCCATGGATGGCGACACGCGCCTCGTGCGCCTGGAAATCGTCCGCCTGCAAAAAGCGCACGTCGTTGGTCGCCACCAGCGGGATGTCGGTGCGCAGCGCCAAGTCGACCGTCTCCGCCAGCCAAGCCTCCTCGCCGGAGCGCTCGTTGCGGGTGACTTCAAGATAATAGCGATCGGCAAACACGGCCGCCCAGTCCGCGGCGCGCTGTTCGGCCAGGCCCATCTTGCCGGCCCGCAGCGCCATGCCGACATCACCCGTCATGCCGCCGGACAAGGCAATCAGGCCGGCATTGTACTCGTGCACCCATTCGCGCCGGCACAGCACCTGATCACGCGTCTGGCCATCCATGTAGGCGCGCGACAGCAGTTCGCACAGGTTGCGATAACCCGTGCGCGACTGCACCAGCAGCGTGAGGCGCGTCGGCGCCTGGCCTGGACCCTCGTCGAGCAGCAGGTCGGCACCCACGATCGGCTTGATGCCGGCTGCCAGCGCCGCGCGATAAAACTTGACCATCCCGAACAGATTGACATGGTCGGTGACGGCCACCGCCGGCATGCCCGCGGCGCGGGCCGCGGCGAGCAACGGCTTGATGCGCACGATACCGTCGGACAACGAATATTCGGTATGCACGCGCAGGTGAACGAATTCGGTTTCTGGCATTGGCTGACGCTGACTAGAGGATACGGCGGGTGACCGCTGGCCGGTCTTGATTCTACGGCACTGGCCGCGCAGATGTTCGCATATTTAGCGCCTGCTTTGGAAAGGCCAGGGTCCTGTTGTCGTTTCGCCTGGCGGCGCAGCGGCGCCAAGGCATCATAGGCTTGGCTCGACAAGCTCGGCCTGGCATCGTCGCAGCCGGCGGCATTAAACTGCGCGCGAAAACCGCGCAGGCGCATCTTCGTCATGTGCAAGACAGGCATCAAGCCACATGGCGGTGATGCGCAGCAGAAAGCGGCCGCGCGCCGTGCCCTGGATGGCGTCGGTGCCAAACTCCATCCGGACATCTGCGACAAGCACCTGCAAGCATTTCAGATCGGCGTTGAAATGGCTCTTGAGATCAATGTCATAGCAATTGTCATGGCACAGGTCCAGCAACTGCATGCCGATGCGGCCAATCGCGCTCATATCGAGGCCCTCGACGCCGCAATCGCCGCGGGTCGAATAGCCTTGGGAACGGCGTTGCAGCGTGCCGATCTGCTGCGCCTTGACCAGATGCCTGCGCCGGTCGCAGCGCACCCACCGTCAAGCCATGCGACGCAGGATGGTGCGCTATTTTAATTTACTAGCGGACAACCCTTCAGGACGAGGCCATATTCCTGCAATCCTGCATGCAACTCGCCATGGTAGCATTGACCAACGTACGCTCACTGCACCTTGTGTTGCGAAAAATGGCCGCTCGGCGCAGCATCGTGCTGATCGTGGACATGCCTTGGCCATTCTGACCATGCACCAACCTCAGCCATGGGCATGAAGCCCGGTCATTTTGCTCGCAGTGCGCAGCAAGAAGCAGTGGAATATCGCCGCAGGAAACGGATACAAATATATTTTTTCATTCCGAACGCAGACCTCCTCCAGTCGAAATGGCGGACTCCAAGGTGGGTAGCCGAGTTTCATGCCTAAATGCAAGTTAGCCTTTGGGCGCAGACGACGGCATCTTCAGCCGCTGCAACCGATCGGCGACAGCGCGTATCACGCGCGTACGGCTATTGATATACTAGCACCCCGTCATTTGACGTCGGGCACGACGAGCAACAACAACCAACAGGGGAAATCGGCTTGAACAGGCTTGCTGGAACCAATCGTAATTCGGTTCTCCTGCAACCGGCCGTGTTTGTGGCAAAATCGACAATCACGCATGCCGATCAACACAGCTATATTCCAACCATGGTGACTACATGACCAGAGCCTCCTCACTAGATCGCGAGCAACTGCTGGCCTGCGCTCGCGGCGAAATGTTCGGCGAGGGCAATGCGCGGCTGCCAGCCCCGCCCATGCTGATGTTTGATCGCATTACCCATATTGCCGACGAGGGCGGCGCGCATGGCAGGGGAGAAATCAGAGCGGAGCTGGAAATCCGGCCCGATTTGTGGTTCTTCGATTGTCACTTCCTGGCTGATCCGGTCATGCCAGGCTGCCTGGGGCTGGATGCCATGTGGCAGCTGAGCGGCTTCTTTTTGCCCTGGCTGGGCGAGCCGGGCCGCGGCCGTGCGCTCGGTGTCGGTCAGGTCAAGTTCCGCGGCCAGGTGCTGCCCGATGCCAAACTGGTGCGCTACCAGATCGACATCAAGCGCATCATGCGCGGCAAGCTGCCGCTGATCATTACCGATGGCGAAACCTATGTTGACGATCGTCTGATTTATACGGCCAGCGGCATGCGCGTTGGCCTGTTTCAAACCACGGAGAATTTCTGATGCGCCGGGTAGTAGTAACGGGGATGGGCATCGTATCGTGCCTGGGCAACGAGCGAGCGGATGTGATCGCCGCCCTGCGCGACGGCCGCAGCGGCATTCGCGCCATGCCGGAATATGCTGATTTCAACTTCCGCAGCCAGGTGGCCGGCGTGCCGGACATCGACCTGAAAGCCGAAATCAACCGCAAGCTGAAGCGCTTCATGGGTGACGCAGCCGCCTATGCCTATGTGTCGATGCGTTCGGCGCTGGCCGATGCCAACCTCACGATGGACGATATTCATGACCCACGCGTGGGTGTGATCGCTGGCTCCGGCGGCGGCTCCCCGGAATGGCAGATCGCCGCCGCCGACCTGCTGCGCAACAAGGGTCCGCGCAAGGTGGGACCATACATGGTGCCGCGCACCATGTGCTCGACCGTTTCCGCCTCGCTGGCAACCGCATTCGGCATTCTTGGCATGAGTTACTCGGTGTCGGCTGCATGCGCCAGTTCGGCCCATTGCGTCGGCGTTGCCGCCGATCTGATTCGCCATGGTGCGCAGGACATCGTCTTCGCCGGCGCCGGCGAGGAAGAACACTGGGGCATGACTATCCTGTTTGACGGCATGGCCGCGCTGTCCAGCCGCTACAACGACACTCCAGCCACCGCGTCGCGCCCCTATGACAGCGGCCGTGACGGTTTCGTCATCGGTGCCGGCGGCGGCATGCTGGTGCTCGAGGAATACGAACATGCCAAGGCCCGCAACGCGCCGATCATCGCCGAGCTGGTCGGTTACGGCGCCACCTCCGACGGCGCCGACATGGTGGCGCCCAGCGGCGAAGGCGCGGTGCGCTGCATGCAGATGGCGCTCGCCGACGTCAAGCAGCCGATCGACTACCTCAACACTCACGGCACTTCCACCCCGCTCGGCGACATCACCGAGCTGAACGCGGTGCACAAGGTGTTTGGCGACGATGTGCCGCCCATCTCCTCGACCAAGGCACTGACCGGGCATTCGCTCGGCACGGCCAGCATTCACGAGGCCATTTTCTGCCTGTACATGCTGCAGGAAGGCTTCATGGCCGGCTCGGCCAATATTGAGGAGCTTGATCCCGAGGCTGCAGATTTCCCGATCCTGCAGGCAACTCGGGATGCCGAGCTTACGACTGTCATGTCGAACAGCTTCGGCTTCGGCGGCACCAACGCCAGCCTGGTTTTCGCCAAGATTTAAACAACAACCAGCACGTCCGGTACAGCAGACTGCTGCCCCGAAAACATCCAGACAGGATTATTCAGGCTGCAGCTTGTGTGCCAGCGTGTGCCCTGGTTGCTCGGCAGTCGCGCCTGTCCCAAACAGCGCTTGCTGCACTGGCGCAAAACTGCGCCGGTGCAATGCGCAGGCGCCGAGGCGTTGCAGCGCCTCGCGGTGCGCCTTGGTGGCATACCCCTTGTGCCGCGCAAAACCATAACCTGGATGAATCTCATCCAGCTCCAGCATGTGCTGGTCGCGCTCCACCTTGGCGAGTATCGAGGCCGCGCTGATGGCCGCAATGCGGGCATCGCCGCGCACGAACGTGCGGCTCGGAATGGCCAATTCGGGCGCCTGATTGCCATCGATCCACACTTCCGCCGGGCGTACTGCCAGGTTCACAACTGCGCGGCGCATGGCCAGCAGGCTGGCCTGCAGGATGTTGAGACGATCTATTTCTGCAACCGACGCCTGGGCCACCGCCCAGGCCAGGGCCGTCGCCCGGATCTCCACGGCCAGTTGCTGGCGGCGCGCCGCGCTGAGTTTTTTCGAATCCGCCAGGCCTGGCATGCGTTCGGCGCCAGGCAGGATGACTGCCGCCGCCACCACCGGCCCGGCCAGCGGGCCGCGTCCGGCTTCATCGACACCGGCAATGAGGATTTCCTGCTCCGGCCTCATGGGCGCACCACCTCTGCCACCGCCGCGGCGGCATTTTCATCCGCCCCTAGCGCAAGCCGGGCATGGATCTCGGCAAAGGCGCCGGTTTGCATCTCGCGTGCCGCAGCCGAGGCAAGCAGCCGATACAGCCAAGCACCGAGCAGGCGCGGCTCCGCCGCAGTCTGCAGCAACTCGGGCACCAGCTCCCGTCCGGCCAGCAAATTGGGCATGCTGACAAACTCGGTTTTGAGCAGGTTGAGGGAGCGCACCACTGCATAGTTCCCGGGTGACAGCATATAAGCCACGACCATGGGCGTTTTCAGCAGCAGGGCTTCCAGCGTCGCGGTGCCGGAGGCGAGCAGCAACACATCCGCGGCGCACATGACATCACGGGCCTGACCATCAACCAGCATGATTGGTGGTGCATCCTCACAGGCAGCCAATTGCTGCTCGAACATAGCACGTATTTCCCTTGTCGCCATCGGCGCAATAAAGCGCACCCCCGGCAAGCGCTCCGCAAGCCATGTGGCAGTCCGCAAAAAGAGCGGCCCCAGCAGGCGCACCTCGGAGCGTCTGCTGCCTGGCAGCAAACCCACCCAGGGGCTGTTCGCTGCCAAGCCTAACGCCTGTCGTGCTTGCACGGCATCGGGCTGTTGCGGCAATCTGTCAGCCAGTGGATGGCCGACAAAGCGCGCTTCGATGCCATGGCGCTTGAAGAACGGTGGCTCGAATGGAAAGATCGCGAGCAGCACATCAACCGCCTGGCGAATCATCCGCGTGCGCCCTTCGCGCCAGGCCCAGGCCGTGGGGCAGACGTAATGCACAGTGGTGATGCCGGCGCGTTTGAGCCGGCGCTCGAGCCCGGTGTTGAACGCTGGCACATCGATGCCAATGAATGCCGTCGGTGGCCTGGCAATGCAGTAGCGCAACAGACGTCGGCGCAGCGCCAGCAGGCGCGGCAGCTCGGCAATCACTTCGGTGAAGCCGAACAGCCCCAGTTCGTCGGCAGAGGCCAGGGGCTGGCAGCCGGCGGCCTCCATTTGCGGCCCGGTCACGCCCTCGAAAACCGCATCCGGAAAGCGCCGGCGCAGGGCCGTGATCAAGCCGGCAGCGAGCTGATCACCCGATGGTTCGCCCGCCACCAGCACGAAACGTGGGGCCATGAGGGCCAGTCTCCCTAGCGGATAATGCCGTATTCCGCCTGCTGCAAGGATTCCAGCATGGTGGCGACCACAGCGTTTTCGCGCGCCGGCTGCTGCAATTGCTCTTTGGCCTCCTCCAGGCGCAGCTTGGAGCGATACACAATGCGGTAGGCGTGCTTGACGGCGGCAATATCCTCTTCGCTGTAGCCCCGACGGCGCATGCCCACGGAATTGATGCCGCGCGGCGACGCGGGCGCGCCGGCGCAGCGCAGGAAAGCCGGCATATCCTGTTCCACGCCGCTGCAATAGGCCAGAAAGGACATCATGCCGACACGGCGAAACTGATACACCAGGGCAAAGCCGCCGAGGGTGCAATAATCGCCCATGTGCACATGGCCCGCCAGGGTGACGCCATTGGCCATGGTAATGCCGTTGCCAAGCACGCAGTCGTGGGCGATATGCACGTAGGCCATGAGCAGGTTGTCATCACCGATCACAGTGACGCCCTGGTCCAGCATGGTGCCACGGTGCACGCTGCAAAATTCGCGGATCACGTTGCGATCGCCGATTTCGAGGCGTGTCGGCTCACCCTTGTAGGCCCGGTGCTGGGGCTCGGTGCCGAGGGAAACGAATTGAAACACTTCGTTGTCCCGACCAAGCGTGGTATGGCCGGAGACGACTACATGCGGCCCTATACGGGTGCCGGCACCAATCCGGACATTGGGGCCAATAATGGAAAACGGGCCGATTTCAACATCAACGTCCAGCTCCGCCTGTGGATGCACTTTTGCACTGGGATCAATCGCCATCGCGCTTCCCCGGGACGGCCATCATGTCGGCCCGGCAGGCGAGCTCGTCGCCGACCCAGGCTTCGGCATAGTAGCGCCACAAGCGCCGCCTGGTCTTGCCCACTTCGAGCTTGAGGATCAATTGATCCCCGGGTTTCACCTGGCGCTTGAAGCGCGCATTGTCGACGCCAACGAAATACACCAGCGTGCCTGGATCCGCACCCACCGTACGCATGCCCAAAATCTGCCCTGCCTGGGCCAGCGCTTCCAGAATCATCACCCCCGGCATGACTGGGTGGCCGGGGAAATGGCCGGTGAAAAATGGTTCGTTGATGGTGACATTCTTGAGTGCCGTTATGGATTTGCCTGGCTGGCAGTCGATGATGCGATCGACCAGCATGAAGGGAAACCGATGCGGCAGCTCACGCATAATTGCATGAATATTATTCTCGAATGCGTTGTCGGTCATTGAATCAATCCTGTTTGTCATGTTTTGTGCTGGCCTTTTCCACCCGCCTGAGCCGTTGTTCGAGCCGATTCAGCCTGCCGAAGCGAACCAGTAGTCTACGCCATTGCCGCGCCGGCAGAACACGGAAGGTCGATGACCAAAGGCCAGGCTCGGTAATATCGCGCGGCACTTGGCTGGCCGCGGTAATGCTGACATGGTCCACGATATGCACATGGTCGCCGATGCCAACGCCGCCCCCAATCATGCAATTGGCACCGATGGTGCAGGAACCGGCAATGCCACAGCTGCCCGCGATGACCGTATGCGCGCCGATAATGCAGTTGTGACCGATCTGCACCTGATTGTCGATGTGCACATCATCGCCAATCACGGTATCCGATAAAGTGCCGCGATCGATGGTGCTGGCAGCGCCAACTTCGACCCGGTCGCCCAACACCACGCTGCCCAGCTGCGGAATCTGCTCCCAATCGCGGCCATTATGAACCAGCCCGAAGCCGCGTGCACCTATCACGCTGTTGGCCTCGATGCGTACCGCCATACCCATGCGCACGTAGTGGTGGATACTGACATTACTGCCGATATAGCCGTCTGCGCCTATGGTCACGCAATCGCCAAGCACGGCATTGGCGCCGATGCGGGTACCGGCGCCGATGACACAGCCTGCGCCGATGACTGCATGCGGCCCCACAGTCACATTTGGCGCCAGTTGCGCCTGCGGATGCACCACGGCGCTGGCATGAACACCCTGCGCCTGCGGTCGATATTCGAAGCGCGCGGCGATACGCGCAAATGCCAGCTTCGGCTGCGCCGTCACCAGCACCGCGCAGGGCGCGTGGGCGGCCAGCTCCTCGGGCACGATGACTGCTGCCGCCGCCGTCTTCTCAAGCGCCTGCAATTGCGCCGAGCCCATGGCATAGGCAATGCACTCCGCTGTACCGTCGGCAAGCGCGCACACACCTCGAATCGGCAAATCGGGCGCGCCGCCGGCCAGACGCAGGCCATGCTGCTCAGCCAGCGCGCCAAGGGTCAAGGGCGGTTCCGGCTGGGCGGAATGCGCGGCGGCACTTACGCCCTGCCCATGCACATGCTCCGCCGCCACCTAGAAACCAATGCCGAAGGAGAACTGGAAACGGTCCGTCTCATCCCCTTCCTTGGAGTGGGCGTAAGGGGCATAGCTGATGCGCAGCAGGCCGAAGAAAGGCGTGAACCAATAGAACGCGGCGCCGGCGGAACTGCGCAATTCGCTGGCTTTGAAGTCGTCGATGTCCTCGAAGACATTGCCGATATCGTAGAACAGCGCCAAACGAGTGGTCTTGCCGTCGGATTCGGTAAACGTCGGAATCGACAGCTCCGTCTGCAGCGTCGTGCGGAATTGGCCACCATAGGCGTAATCGCGCGAGTCCCGCGGGCCGATGCCGCCGGCGCGGAAACCACGTACCGAATCCGGCCCGCCGGCAAACAAGTGGTCATATGGCGGCACATCCGTGCCTGAGCCGTACATATCGGTATAGGAAATGTTCGCATCCGTCGACAGTACGAACTTGTCGGACAAAAACGGCACCCAGTCACCAAAGCGGAAGTAGCGCTCGTGCTCCAGGCTGGCGATGTAATACTCCAGGTCGGAGCCGGGGATCTTGAAGTCGAAATTGACCCCAGTATAGGAGCCGCGGGTGGCGAAATAGCTGCGGTCACGGGTGTCGCGCTGCCACCCGGTACGCGCTTCGACCGTGGTTGCCTTGCGTCCGTTTTCTTCAATGAAATGCAGGAGCTCCTTGGACATGGTGTCATGCCTGACACCGTCTGAATCGGTGAAATAGCGCTCTTGGGTAATTTCATTCCGATCCACACCGACACCAAGACGGAAAGCGGAAAATTCGGAGACCGGCAGGCGGAATGTCATGGCCAGGCCCTGTGACTCCATGTCGAAGCTGGAGCTGATGCGATTGAGTCGCTCGGTCTTGCGATAGTAACCCGAGATCGTGCGCGACACCCCGTCAGCGGTGAAGTACGGATCGGTCCAGCGGGCCGACACGCTCTTCGCATAGCTATTGGTTTCGGCGCCTATGCTGACTTCGTTGCCGGTGCCGAAGATATTGCTGTGCGAGACATTGCCGTTGACCAGGAAGCCTTCGGCGTCCGAATAGCCGACGCCGAACTGCAGCGTGCCGGCCGGGCGCTCTTCGACATCGTAATTGACATCCACCAGATCATCCGTGCCCGGCACCGGTTCGCTGCTGACATCGACATCCTGGATATAAGGCAGCCGTGCCAAACGGGTGCGCGAACGCTGTACCGCACGTCGTGAAAACGGGGCGCCTTCGAACTGACGCATCTCGCGGCGCAGCGTGCTGTCGTCGGTTTGCTTGTTGCCGGAAAAAGTTATGCGCCGCACGTAGGCCCGTTTGCCCGGCTCGATGTGGAAGGTCAGATCGACGGTATGGTTGTCATCATTGACGCGGGTCAGCGGCTCGACATCGGCAAAGGCATAGCCGAAATCGGCCAGACCGGAGCTGATCTGCTCCGCCGAAGTGGCCACGTCGGCACGGTTGAACACCTCGCCTTCCTGCACGGTGACCAATTGTTCAACACTTGTTTCGGGCACGATCATGTCGCCGGCAAAGCGATAATCGGCGAGCGTGTACTGCTCTCCTTCATCAACACTGATGGTGAGAAAGATGTCGCGCCGATCGGGCGACAGCGACACCTGCACCGACTCGATGTTGAAGCGGATATAGCCGCGGTTCTGGTAAAACGAATTCAACGCTTCCAGATCGCCCAGCAGCTGTTGGCGCGAGTAGCGATCATAGCTGCGCCAGAACGTCAGCAAGTGCGTGTAAAAAGGCCGGCTGGCCTCCAGCGACATCACCTCTTCCTTCAGTTCTTCATCACTGAAATGCTTGTTGCCGACGATGTTGATGTCGCGAATCCTGGCGATCGGGCCCTCGTTGACGCGGATGTCTATGGCGACCCGATTGTTCGCCAGCCTGGTCACCGCGGGATCAATCTCCACGCTGTAGTAGCCATTCGAATAATATTCCTTCCGCAGATCCTGCAGCACCCGATCAAGCAGCGATTCGCGAAACAGATCACCGCGTGCGAGCCCGGCCTCGGTCATGCTTTCCATCAGTTGCTTGCTGCTGATCTTCTTGCTGCCTTCGATGCTGAGACGTTCGATTTGCGGCCGCTCCTGAACGCGGACGATGAGCGTACTGCCCGAACGCGACAACTGCACGTTGTCGAACATGTCGGTTGCATACAACGCCTTGATCGCGCGCTGCGAGCGCTCCGGCGTCAGCTGATCGCCGATGTTCAGGGGCAGGTAGGACAGCACCGTGCCCGGTTCCAGGCGCTGCACCCCCTCGACTCGAATGTCGCTGATGCGAAAAGTGTCCTGGCCCCAGGCAGTGGCCATGACCAGGAGCAGAAGCATGTAAACAGCACCGCGTAAAGCAATTCGCCGCATTTTCTTATCCTAACAAGCGCAGAATATCGTTATAAAAAGCCAATGTCATCAGCAGCAGCAGCGCCAGCAGACCCGCTTGCTGGCCAGCGGCCTGTACGGCCTCCGACAATGGCTTTCCCCTAATCCATTCGAGCGCATAGTACAGCAGATGGCCGCCGTCCAACACCGGAATGGGCAAAAGATTGATGATTCCCAGGCTGACACTGACCAGGGCCATGAAGCTGAGGAACGCGGTCAGGCCCATGCTCGCGGTCTGGCCGGCAAAGCTGGCAATCTGCACTGGGCCGCTGATATTGCGCCAGGACACGTTGCCGATCACCATTTGCCCCATCAAGCGCAAGGTCAGCGCAGACACATCCCAAGTCTTGGCAAAGGCTGCGGGCACGGCCGCCAAAGGGCCGAGCCTTTGCGTCGTGCGCATCGCCTCCCAAGCGGCGCTGTCCACACCAATGGCGGCGCCAAGTTGGCCGATGGTCTGCCCTTCCCGTTCGGTCTGGCCCAGTGTCACCGCCAGCGTTCGCGTACCGCCGTCGCGGCGGATGCGGAATTCGGCTGTCGTGCCGGGGTGCGCCTGGATCCACTCGACCAGCATTTGCGGCGTGCGCATCTTCTCGCCGTCCACGGCCAGAATCTGGTCGCCATCCTGCAACCCCGCCGCCGCCGCAGGGCTGTCCGGCAACACGCGCGCAATCAGGGGGGTGCTGGGCGGCTGATACGGCGCCAAACCCAGTTGCTCAAACAGCTTGTCGGGATCTTCCGATACGCTGCGCAAATCCAGTGACGTGGTATGTTGCGCGCCTTGCTGATCGACCACGCTCACCTGCACCTGGGCATGATCCAGAGCACGATCGAGCAGCGTCAGCCGCAAATCCTGCCAGCTTTCGATGCGCTCCTGATCAAGTGCGACGATCTGATCGCCGCTGACCAGTTCTGCCTGGGCCGCAATCGAATCCTCGGGCACCGGGCCAATAATGGGCTTCAGACCATGCACGCCCAGCATCAGCACCAGCCAGTAGGCGAATATGGCAAACAGGAAGTTGACGCCGGGGCCTGCCACCACGATGGCGATGCGCTTGAGCGGATGCTGGCGATTGAATGCGTATGGCTTGTCCTCGTCGGCAACCGGTGCTTCCCGCTCGTCCAGCATCTTCACATAGCCGCCCAGCGGCAGCGCCGAAATCCAGTATTCGGTGCCGCTTGTGCGGCTGGTGCGGCCCCAGAGCTTCGGGCCGAAGCCCAGCGAATAGCGCAGAATGCGCACGCCCATGCGTCGGGCCACCCACAAATGACCGTATTCGTGTACTGCCACCAGGACGCCAATGGCAACAATGAAGGCAGGTATGGACAACAGCCAGTCAGGCATGTTCGGGCCTCTTTGGCTTATGCAACGTGGAAGATATACAAGAATAGACTACGACATGCACGATTTTATCCCAGCCAAAGCAGGCCGAGCGCGAACCAGGGCGCGGCAGCCAATGTGCTGTCCAGCCGATCGAGCAGGCCGCCGTGTCCCGGAAACAAGGTACCGCTGTCCTTGACCTCAGCATAGCGCTTGAACATGCTCAGCGTCAGATCTCCGACCATGGAAATGCCCGCGATCCAGCCGCCCAATACGATGAACCCGACCCATTGTCCTCCCTTGTAACCCAATAGACTGCCACCAATCGCGGCCACGATGAGCGTGGTCGCGACACCGCCGGCGGCACCTTCTCGCGTCTTCCCGGGGCTGATGCGCGGCGCCAGCTTGTGGCGGCCAAAACCACGACCACAAAAATAGGCGCCGCTGTCCGCACCCCAGATCAGCATGAAGAAGAACAGCAACAGCCATGCCCCGCGGCCATGGGCGTGAATGGCCGCCACCGCGCTCAGCGCCGCGCCCAACACCAGCAAACCGATGCCGGCTCCGATCAACGGACGGCCGATGCTGGCGCCCCAGCCGCGTGGAAAACGAAACAACCAATAGACGGCCACAAGCCACCAAAAGCAGGCCAGCAACTGCAGGCCGCCGCCGGTGCTGGCCATATTGACCACACCCGGGTTGCGCCGCGCGAGCACCAGCGCAATGATGATAAAAATCAGTGTATAGCCACTGCGCGCCAGCGGCCGGCGCCAGCCCAGCAGACGCGACCATTCCCAGGCACCGATGGTCATCAGCACGGCAAAAATCGCCGTAACCGCTGCGGTCGGCAAATACATGATACCGCCTACGGCCAACGGCAACAGCACGGCCGCAGTGACAACACGGGTAATCAGCACGCGGTGCCCTAACCGCTGTCGCCTGCTGTCGCTATACGCCCGAATCTGCGTTCGCGTGTCGCATACCACTGCACTGCGCCGGCCAACTCCTCGGCATTGAAATCGGGCCAGAAGACGTCGGTGAAATACAATTCGCTGTACGCCAGGTCCCAAAGCAGGAAATTGCTCAGGCGTTGCTCGCCGCCGGTACGGATGAACAGATCCGGCGCGCTCTGCGCAGGCGCATGCAGGTAGCGCGCAAACAAGGCTTCATCAATCGTGTCCACTGCAACCTCCCCCTGGATGCAGGCGTTGGCCAAATTCTGGGCAGCACGCGCGATATCCCAACGGCCACCGTAATCAACCGCCACGACCAGTTGCAGCCCGCAATTGTGTCGCGTTTCCTGCTCCGCAGCGCTCATTTCCTGCTGCAGTGCCGGCGAAAAACGATGCCGGGCGCCGATGAATTGCAGGCGTACGTGGTTGGCATGCAACTCCTCCAATTCCCGCCGCAAGGTGCGCAGAAACAAGTCCAGCAACACTTTGACTTCGGTTCTCGGACGCTGCCAGTTTTCGCTTGAGAAAGCGAATAAAGTCAGCCTCTTAATGCCAATGTTGCCAGACTTTTCCACGACTTTGCGCAGGCTTTTTGCGCCCGCACGATGGCCCGCCGCGCGGGGCAGACCGCGAGCACTGGCCCAGCGCCCGTTGCCATCCATGATGATGGCAACATGCTCGGGGACGCGACCATAAGCTTGCACCGGTGCAAACCCCCTTATACGGTCATGATTTCCTGCTCCTTTTGTTCGAGCAGGCTGTCAATACGTGCAATATGCTCATCGGTCAGCGCCTGGATGCGTTCCTCGGCCCGGCGCTGATCATCTTCGCTGATTTCCTTTTCCTGAACCAGCTCCTTGCCATCCTGGTTTGCATCGCGGCGGATGTTGCGCACCGCGATGCGGCCATCCTCGGCCTCCTGGCGCACGACCTTGACCAATTGCTTGCGCCGCTCTTCGGTCAATGGTGGCAGCACAATGCGGATCACCTGCCCGGCAGTGGACGGGTTCAGGCCCAGATCGGCCGCCATGATGGCTTTCTCCACCGGCTTCACCATGGCTCTCTCCCACGGTGTCACGGTAATGGTGCGCGCATCTTCCGTGGCCAGGTTGGCCGCCTGGTTCAAGGGCACTTCCACGCCATAGTATTCGACTGTGACCTGATCCAGCAGGCCGGTGCTGGCGCGTCCGGTACGGATCTTGCTGAAATTTTCGGACATGACCTTGATGGTCTTGTCCATCCGCTGTCTGGCGTCGGCGTAAATATCGTCAATCATGGTGCTACCGTGCTTGCAGTGGATTCCTGATTATCAACCAGCGTGCCAATATCATTGGCGCCGCAGATGATGTGTTGCAAATTGCCCTCGCGTTTGATGTCGAACACGCGCAGCGGCATGCCGTTGTCCCGGCACAGCACGATCGCGGTGGTATCCATGACGGCCAAGCGCCGGTCGATCACTTCATCATAAGTCAGATGACTGTAACGCTGCGCGCTCGGATCAAGCACCGGGTCGGCGCTGTAAATGCCGTTCACCTTGGTTGCCTTGAGCATGAGATCGGCATTGATCTCGATTGCCCGCAGGCTGGCCGCGGAATCGGTGGTGAAAAAGGGATTGCCGGTGCCGGCGGCAAAAATCACCACGCGGCCCTTTTCCAAGTGCCGCACCGCACGCCGCCGAATGTAATCCTCGCATACCTGATTGATGCGAATCGCCGACATGACGCGCGCCTTGACCTGCGCCTGTTCCAGCGCGTCCTGCAATGCCAGGGCGTTGATCACCGTCGCCAGCATGCCCATGTGGTCGGCGGAGACGCGGTCCATGCCGCGCCCGGCCAGGCCGATGCCGCGGAAAATATTGCCGCCGCCCACGACCAGAGCTATTTCCACGCCCATCTCGACCAGCGTGCGTATTTCCCGTGCCAACCGCTCCACCACGCCCGGGGCAATGCCGAACTCGCCGCCGCCCAGCAAGGCTTCGCCGCTGAGCTTGAGCAGAATCCGCCTGTAAAACGGCTCGTTGTGGGTCATCGACGGCTCCGTGGCATGGCTTGGCAGGTTGCTTGCAAACCGGCTGCCGTGGCAGCCGGCTTCATCTTAGTTGGATT
>DATGUT010000031.1:0-3623 GCA_035301185.1 Salinisphaeraceae bacterium | reverse complement strand
TTCCGCACAAGAGCGTGTTCGACAACATCGCCTTCGGGCTGAAATATCGCAAGGTGCCCAAGGACGAGATCGCGCGCCGCGTGGCTGACGCGCTACAACTGGTGCAGCTGCCCGATGTCGGCGAGCGCGTGCCGGCGCAATTGTCGGGCGGCCAGCAGCAGCGCATTGCACTGGCGCGTGCGATCGTGATCCAGCCCGACGTGTTGCTGCTCGACGAACCGCTGTCGGCACTGGATGCCCATTTGCGCGAGGAAATGCGCGTCGAGCTCAAGCACATCCAGCGCGAGCTCGGCATTGCCACCGTGTTCGTCACCCACGACCAGGCGGAGGCGCTGGCGCTGTCCGATCGGGTCGTGGTCATGAACCGCGGCAGCATTGAGCAGGTTGGCACGCCGGAAGAGGTGTACAACAACCCGGCCACCGAATTCGTGGCCGGCTTCCTGGGCCATTCCAACATCCTGTCGGGGCATGTCAGCGGCACGGACGACGGCGACCTGCTCAGGATCCAGCCGGCGGCGGGCGGCGCCGAGATCCTGGCGCGGCCGCGCGCCAACGAACATTGGCAGGTAGACGACCAGGTGCGCCTGGTGCTGCGCGCCGAGCGCCTGTTGCTGGCCAAGCGCCATGAAGCCTGCACCAGACAGCACACGGTGCTCGATGGCCACATCAGCGCGGTCGATTATCAGGGCCAGGCGGCGCGTTATTTCGTCACCACCGGCGCCCTCGAGCTGCAGGCGATCAACCCGATCGATCGCCATCCGTTTGCGGAAGGCGCGGCGGTGCAGCTGCGCATCCGCAGCGAGGATTGCGTCCTGCTGCAGCAGGCGCGGGCCTGACATGAGCGTTGCCGGCAGCGATATCCTGGTGATTGGTGGCGGCATTGCCGGCGCCTCGGCAGCCGCCGCCATGGCCAGTGACGGCGCCCGGGTATGCGTGCTGGAGGCAGAGCCGCGCCCGGATTATCACAGCAGCGGGCGCTCGGCCGCCATTTACATTCAGAACTTCGGCAATGCCGCCATCCGCGGCCTGACGGCGGCGAGTCACGCGTTCTTCGCGGCCCCACCAGCCGGCTTTGCCGCGCAGCCGCTGGCGTCGCCGCGCGGGGTGCTGACCGTGGCCAGCGCCTCGCAATTGGCTGCCTTTCAAGCCGTGCTCGACGCAGCCAGCGGCATGCAGCGCATTGCCTGTGCCGATGCGCTGGCCATGGTGCCGGTACTGCGCGCGGACTGGCTGGCGGCGGCCGCGCTGGAGCCCGGCGCGCTGGACATTGATGTGCATGCCATGCACCTAGGTTATCAGCGCCAGCTCAAGGCCGCCGGCGGGCGCCTGCTCTGCGACGCGCCGGTGCAGGAACTCGCACGCCACAAGGGCCTGTGGACGGCGCAGACACCGCAGGGCCGGTTTTCGGCCCCGATCGTGGTCAATGCCGCCGGCGCTTGGGCCGATGACATCGCCCGCCTGGCCGGCGTGGCGCCGCTGGGGCTGGAGCCGCGGCGCCGCACCGCCATCATTATCGATATGCCGCCAGACGTGGATGCCACGGCCTGGCCCATGGTGTTCGACGCCGCCGGCGAGTTCTACTTCAAGCCCGAATCCGGCAAGCTGTTGCTGTCGCCGGCCGATGCCACGCTGGCTCGCCCCGGTGATGTGCAGCCGGAGTAGCTGGACGTCGCCATTGCCGTGGATCGGCTGGAACAGGCCGTCAATCTCACGGTCGAGCGCGTGACCCACAGCTGGGCTGGCCTGCGCACGTTCGCACCCGATGGCGCGTTGGTGCTAGGCTGGGACGCGCAGGCTGCGGGCTTTTTCTGGGTCGCAGGCCAGGGCGGCTACGGTTTCCAGACTGCGCCCATGGCGGCGCGCGCGGCGGCTGATCTGCTGGCCGGCAAGGGCTTGCCGTCGGCGCTGTTGGAGCATGGTGTCACCGAACATGCGCTGGCACCGACACGCTTTGCCGCGCAAGGCGCAGGCTGAGCCGTCAGCGTATCGCCGGCGGAATGGAACAGCTACTACAGTGACAGCAACTGGCCAGAGTCCGGGTCCACTGTCTTATAATGACCCGCTGATTTCTACGAAACGTGTTCGAAAGCCATGGCGGAGTCGCGACTGATTCTTGGCGCTGCGCCGCATGCGCGCGTGTGAACGACGCAATCCGGGCGTTCACGCATCATACTCCCGAACATATAGGGTTGGTTTATGGAAGATCTTGGTTTGCAGGCGTTTGGCCTCATCATTGCTGGCTGCATTCTGGCTGGCATGCTGATTGGTTTTATAATCGGCCACTTTTTGACTGGCGGCGAAGGCAGGGCAGTCAAGGAGGCGACAAAGGCGCACGATGAGTACCGCGACGAAGTCCGTGAGCACTTCGAGCAGACTTCGCACATCATGTCGCGCATGGTGGAAGATTATCGCGAGATGTACCAGCACATGTCCGAGGGTGCCGGCAAGCTGGCCAATATTTATCCCGAGAAAGTGATCACGCCGCCGCCGAAGCCGGAAGCCATTACTCAGCAGGCCCAGCAGGATGCAGAACAGGCGCCAGCGCAGGCCGCGACAAAACCCGAGCCGGCCAAGCCGGCCGCGGGTGTTGAGGCCGCCCCGGCTGCCAAGGCGAAAGCGCCGGCGCAATCTACCGCCAAAGCCCAGGCGCCGAAGCAACCAGCTGTAAAACAGCCTGCCGAACCGGCGGCAAAACCAGCTGAAAAAACCACGGCAGCGGCACCGCCAGCCGCCAAGACCAGTCAGGCGAAGGACAAGGCAGCGGCAGCCGCGCCAGCGGCGGACACGAAACCGCCGGCGGCGCAGAAGCCTGGCAGACCGCAAGCCGGCGAGACGACGGTGAGCAAGGGCGGCGCGCAGGCTGCTGCGACCGGCACCAGCGCGCAGGCGGCGAGTGGCAAAGGCAACGGCAAGGCGAGCGCCCAGGCAGACAAGCAGGCGAGCGGCAAGGAAAACGCTCAGGGAAACGGCAAGGACAGCGCCAAGGAAAGCGACAAGGAGCGCGCCCGCCGGCTCAGCGGCAAGCCTACGCCACCGCCGCCGCATAGGAAGAAGTCAGGCGGTATTTAACGCGGGCCGGCACGGCTGGCTGCGGCGCGTTTCATGGCCCGCTCAAGGCGCGCCTATCAGCCTTCGATTGCCTGCTGCGCCAGCCGCTCGATGCGTTCCACCATGGAATACAGGCCGTTGCGCCGGTTCATGGTGATGTGCTGCTCCAACTGCAGCTCGGCGAAGATGGCATTGATGTCGGTGGCGACGATTTCCTGCGGCGTCTTGTCGCCGTAAATCAGCAGCAGAATGGCGATCAGGCCGCGCACGATGTGGGCGTCCGAGTCGCCGCGGAAATGCATGGTGGCGGCACCGTTGACTGGGTCGGCAACCATCCACACCTGGCTCATGCAGCCGCGCACGCGGGTTTCCTCGTTGCGCTCGTCATCCGCCAGCGGCTCCAGGTCGCGGCCCAGATCAATGATGAAGCGATAGCGTTCTTCCCAATCGGGCAGCATGTCGAACGCGGACTTGATTTTCTCAACTTGTGCATTCATGACGCATATAGTGTACGTGATGTATGCCCCATATCTCAGGTGCTACTGGTAAAATTGCAACATGACGGGCTCGAGACA
>DATGUT010000030.1:0-15336 GCA_035301185.1 Salinisphaeraceae bacterium | reverse complement strand
CGCCGCGCTGGAGGTGCGCCCGGATTTTCCCCCGGCGCTGGTCGGCCAGGCGCAACTGGCACAGTTGGCGGGCCAGGATGGGCGTGCGCGCCAGTTGTTGCAGCAGGCCATACAGGTGGATCCGCAATATGGCCGCGCCTGGGTGGTGGCGCAGCAGTACGCCTTCAATCAGAAACGCTGTGACGACGTCATTGACCTTTTTGCCAGGATCGAGGCGTTGCAGAAATACACCGTGCCGCCGGCGCAAGTGTTTTTCACGCGCGCACAAGCGGCATTTTGCCAGCTGCGAGGGGACCAGCTCGAGCAGGCGGCAACCAATATCGACATGTTGCTCGAACAGAATGCCAAACAACCTTATGCCAATTATCTGAAGGGGTTGCTGGCGTACAAGAACAAGGATTATGAACTGGCCACCACGCATGCACAAAATGCACTCGCGCGTTCTCCCGACAACCTGTCCGGGCTGATTCTGCTGGGCATGATCAAGACGGCACAAGGTGATTTGAAAGCCGCGCAATTGCAATTCACCAATGCCGTTTCGCAGGCACCGGACAGCCTGCGCGCACGCCAGCTCCTGGCAAGCATATACATGCAGCGCGAGCAGCCCAAGCGGGCGATTCAGGTGTTGCGCGGAGCACTGATCCGGCATGAATCCGACCCGCGGGTTCTGGCACAGCTGGGTGCGGCTTCGCTGAGTGCCGGACAAAGGGACGAGGGGCTTGCGTATCTGCAGCTCAGCAGCAAGCTTGCGGGCGAGGACAGCGCCTTGCAAATGAGCCTGGCGCGCGAGCTGGCCCATGCCGGTGATGCGGGCCAAGCGCTGGCGTTGCTGCAGAGAATACAGCTCGATGAGGACTCGGACGAGGCAATGGCACTCAGATTTGCCTTGCTCGAAATCGCACTGTACATGCAGAACGAGCAACCGCGGGAGGCGATAGCGACGGCGCAGGCACTGGTCGACGAGAACCCCGGCAAAGCGCGCTTTGTTCAATTGCTGGCACGGGTCTACGCCAGTGCCAATCAATTGGACGAGGCACGAGAAACGCTGCAACAAGCGCTGCAGGAAAACCCGAACAATATCGACCTGCAGCTGGAACTGGGCTGGCTGGCGCTGAGTGTCGAGGATTATGCGACGGCGGACAAGCACTTTCAGGCCGTTCTCGAGACGGAGCCTGAAAGCGGGCGGGCGCTCATGGCCCTGGCCGACAGCGCGGCCCGGCAAGGGCAGTCGGATGCAGCCATTGGCTGGTTGGAACAGGCAACCGAGTATCACCCCGACAGCCTCGATGCCGGCATGGCGCTGGCGCGGGCTTATCTGGCGCAGAATCGTACCGCCGATGCCTTGCAGACGAGCAAGCGTTTGGCTGAGCAAGCGCCAGAAAATGCATCCGCGCACCGGCTGCTGGCCATTGTGCTGCAGGCAAATGAGCAGCCGGAAGCGGCGCTGCGCAGCCTGCAGGAAGCCGTATCGCTGGCACCGGATGCGCTGAACCTGCACTTCGACTTGGTGCGCCTGCTGCTCGTGCAACAGCAGCTTGACGAAGCGGCAGCTGAATTGCAGCAAATACGCACACAACACCCGCAATCAGTGCGGGCTGCCACACTGCTGGCGCAGATCCAGCTGCAGCAGGGTGACGAGCAGGCGGCCATGGAGACGGCGGACAGCCTGCGCGACAACGGCGGCAGCGACCTCAACGCTTATGTGCTGCGTGGTGAATTGCTGCGAACGCAAGACAAATACGAGGCCGCCGAGCAGGCCTATGCCAAGGCGTATGCCATTCAGCCATCGCGCGGGCTGGCGCTGCGCATGTTCGAGATGCGGCGTCGTGGGCAATTGCCCCATCCGCAACAACCCTTGCAAGTCTGGCTGCAACAGCAGCCGGACGATGTCGAGGTAATGACGACCTTGGGCGATTGGTATCAGGCCACCGGCATGCTTGCAGCAGCGGCGGAGCAATATCAGGCGGTGCTGGAGATCGCGCCGGAAAACCCATTTGTGCGCAATAACCTGGCGCTGGTCTATTTTGCCCAGAATGATGAGCGCGCCGTGCAGCTGGCGCAACAGGCGCATGAAGCGCAGCCGCAGAACCCGGCAATCCAGGATACCCTGGGCTGGATTTTGATCAACAGCGACCAGTTGGATCGCGGCCTTCCCTTGTTGCAGCAAGCACAACAGGCTGTGCCCGAGCATCCCGAGATTCGCTATCATCTGGCAGTTGGCCTGGCGCAATCTGAGCGCACTGGCGATCGCGCCAGAGCACAAGATATACTAACCGAGTTGCTGGCTGCAGATGAAGACTTTGCAGGCCGCAACCAGGCGCAAAGCCTTCTGCAGGAAATAAGAAAATAATGCACGCAGCGCAAAAGTTACTAATTCTGTTGGCGTGCCGCATACGCTCAGGCTGCAATCCAGTGGTGTTTTCCGGCCACTGCGCGCCAGCGCCCGGGGTACTTTGCGCAGGCGCGGAATCGCAGGGAGTGCGAAGGCGCGGAATCGCAGGGAGTGCGAAAGCGGATCAACGCCTGCACCTTACTGCTGCGCTCGCTGCTGTTCCGCTATTGTGCTGATGCGCAACAATATGTTAAAGCTTGAGTTGTGGATTACAGATTGCGCGATACGTCAGGCAGCCTGCATGCAAGCGACATATCACTGCATAACGAATCGGAATCGCAAACTAGCAAACTAAGAGAGTAATGATGAACAACAAGACAACCAATCGGCATCTGGCGGCATTCCTGTTGTCGCTGTGCGTATCAATACTGCTGGCGGGGTGCGCGACATCCAGCTCCATCCCGGCGCCGGACAAGGAGCTGCTTGAGACCAAGGAATACACCATCGGGCGCATGGATTCGCTCATGGTCTATGTGCGCGACAATCCCGATCTGTCGATGGAGGTTACGGTTCGTCCGGATGGCAAGATCTCCATACCCCTGGTCCAGGACATGAAGGCTGCCGGCAAAACGCCGATTGAATTGGCCACGGATCTGGAAGGGGCGTTGTCACAATACATTCGCAGTCCGCTGGTTACCGTGGTGGTAACGGCTCCGCACGGGGTTTACAGTGACCAGATCCGGGTTGTGGGCCAGGCCGCAGCGCCGCAGGCGATCCCATATCAGAGCGGCATGACGCTGCTTGATGTCATGATCCAGGTGGGCGGATTGACCCAGTTTGCAGCCGGTAACCGGGCCAAGCTCGTGCGCACCGTGGATGGCGAAGAACAAACCTATGGCATCAACATAGAGGCGCTGCTCAATGGTGATATAGACCAGAACGTCACCATGCGCCCCGGCGACGTCATTATTATCCCGCGCTCCCTGCTGTAGTAACCCTGAAGCAAAGCCCGGATTAATCACTCCCAGGGGCGATTATGAATGAACTGCTGAGTCGAGTTTTCGATGAGCTGCGCAATGCCTGGCGCTTTCGCTGGCTGGGCCTGCTGGTGGCTTGGTGCATTTGCCTTGTCGGCTGGATGCTGGTGTACAGCCTGCCGGATGTGTACAAGGTGGAATCGCGCGTGCGCATCGATACAACTTCGGCGATCCAACCGCTGGTCAAGGATCTCACCGTAATGCCGGATACCGCCTGGCAGGTGGAATTGTTGATACATACCGTGCTCAGCACGCCGAATCTGGAAACCATTGCCCGCAAGACCGGGCTCGATATCCAGGCCACGACCCCGGCCGCCGAGCAGCAGCTGATTGAGCGGCTGCGCAGGCAGATCAAGATTGCCAATGAGCGCAGCCGCATCAACCTGTATCGCATCTCCTACAGCGGCAGTGATGCAGGCATGGCCCAGGATATCGTGCAGGAAGTGATCAACATCATGACCGGCATGGCATTGGGGGATGACGCGGAGGATACCGAGCAAGCCATCGATTTCCTCACTCACAAGGTTGCGGATTACCGCAATCGCCTGGATGACATTCAAGCGCGGCTGACCGAATTCAGAAAGGCGCATCCCGAGCTGGTCGAGGGCCGCGGCGGTTATCTGGCCAATCTGCAAACCACGCGCGCCGTAGTGGCGCAAATGGAAAACAAGCTCAAGACCTTGCTCAAGCAGCAGGAATCCCTGCAGGAGGAGCTGGAAAGCGCCGGCAGTACCAGCCACGTCATACCGCCGGAGCAGAGTTCGGAAGTGCGCTCGCTGGATCAGCGCATTGCCCGCAACCAAAGCGAACTGACCCAGCTGTTGACGCGCTACACGCCGCAGCATCCGGATGTCATCCGCAAGCAGGACATCATCGAAAATCTGCGCCAGCAGCGCAGTGAAGCAGTGGCCCGGCTGCGCGCCAATCCGCAGCGCACCAGCGGCACCAGCAGTGCCGCCTATGGCGACTTGCAGCGGCGCTTGCGAGACCTGGACATCGAGATCGACACGCTGCGCTCCAGCATTGAGCAGAGAACTTTGCAAATCAGCGTGCTGGAGGCCAACTCCGAAAAGGCGACGGGCGCCGAGAGCGAACTCGATGACCTGACCCGCGAGTACGAAACCACCAAGCAGCAATACGAAACCCTGCGCAGCCGCCTGAATGCGGCGCAGTTGTCGCAGGATGTGACTGCGCTTGGAACGCCGCTGAATTTCGAAATCATTGACCCGCCGGAGATTCCCAACCAGGCCAGCGGCCCGCCGCGTCTGCTGTTCATGACCGTGGTCCTGCTTGCTGGCCTTGGCGCCGGTGGCGTTTTTGCATTGTTCATGTCACAAATCCGGCCGGTTTTCCTGACCCGGCGCAAATTGACCGAAATAACTGGCTTGCCGGTTCTGGGGGCAGTCAGCATGGCCTGGAATGTGCGCCAGCGTATTCAGACACGCACCAATCTGGCCGTGTTCGCACTTGCCATAGGCGGCCTGGTGGCTGGCTTTGCACTGGCTGTATGGCTCATACCCATTGGTGTGCAAGTGATTCCCACCACTTTGAGGCAGCAATTCCTATGAGTATTGTCGAACGCGCGGCTGCAAAACTACGCCAGGAGAATCCCGGCAGTGGACAGCAGGCAAAACCACAAGTCGCACCGACACCAACCCCGCCGCCACGCGACCATATCGCAGCTGCGGGACAGAAAGCCGGGGCAAAGCGGCCGCAAGCAGCACCAGCGGCAACGGTGAAAATAGATTTCGACGAACTGCGGCGCCAGGGCATGATGCCGCCTGCAGCGACACAAGATCAGGTGACCAAGGAATATCAGCGCATCAAGCGTCAGTTGCTGGTCAACGTCAATACAATTGGCGTTTCCTCCGGCATCGCCGACGCCAATCGCTTCATGGTCGCCAGCGCCATTCCCGGCGAGGGCAAAACCTTTACTTCCTTCAACCTGGCGCTGAGCCTGGCCAAGGAAAAGGATTATACCGTGCTGCTTGTCGATGGCGATGTGCCCAAGCCCGCGATCAGCCGCGCCTTGGGTTTGCATAAACATCCCGGGCTGTCCGACATCCTCGCCGATGACGCGCTGCTGCCGGCTGATGTTGTCGTCGCCACCAATGTGCCGGGGCTTTCAGTTCTGCCTGCAGGGCGGCAGCACAAGGAAGCGCCTGAGTTGTTTTCCAGCCAGCGCATGGCATGGCTGATGGGTGAGTTGAGCCGCGATCCGAACCGCATCCTGCTGTTTGACTCGCCCCCATTGTTGGCGACTGCCGAAGCGCAATCGCTGGCCATGGCCATGGGGCAGGTTCTGGTCGTGGTCAAGGCAGGGAGCACGGATCAGAAGGCGGTCATGGCGGCGTTGTCGCTGATCGAAGCGCCCGACAGAAGTGTCAGTCTGATTCTGAATCAGAGCACGAAAGCGCACGGGGATCATTATGCTGGCTACTACGGACTCTATAATTATTATGGACAAGAAGCGCGAGTTTAATAAAAACGGCAGTATCAACGCGCATCGCAGAATGGGGCGCGATGCCTTCGCCTGCCTGTTGATGCTGGCCGGCATGGCGGCAGTGACCGTCTATGCGGCCGAAGACGATACCGGTTACTACGGTCAGACCTACGAATCGGGCACGGCGCCGGCCGCCGCCACTGATACAACCGGGGAAGCGGAGCAGGTCTGGGAGATGGCGCGGCGCGATCGCTATGTCGCGCCCGATGCTGGTGGCCTGGTTTATCAGCCGGGCTTTCATGGCTGCGCGCCGAGCATTCGTGCCGGCTCCATCAGCGGCTGGGGTGGTGATCTGATGGCGCCGCCGCCTCTGCCTGCAGGGGATTATGACCGCTTCCTCAGGTTTGGCCTGACCGTCGGTGAAACCTATACCGATAACGTCGAGCTGGCGCGTAGTGGCGAAGCTGAAAGCGCCTGGGTGACGCAAGTGGTGCCCTCGGTCGAAGCCTGTGCCAATACCGGGCGCATCAAGGCCTCGGCCGATTACCGCATGCAGGCGCTGTATTATGCCAGCGGCGATCAAGCCGACAAGATCTATCACCACGGCGCCGGTGCCACCACCATCGAGGCATTGCCGGGGCATTTGTTCATTGCGGCAGACACCTCTTACGGCCAGTCGGTGATTAATCCCTCCGCCGTCTATTCACGCAGCAACATCCTGCGACCGGGCAATCGCACCAGCACCTGGCGCACTAATATCAGTCCCTACTGGTTTCAGGATCTGGGTCGCATCGGCCAGGGCACGCTGCGCTATCGCTATGGGCGCACCGAATATGGCCGGGAAAGCCTGCCTGATTACTCGCTCAATGGCGTGCATCTGAATGTGTCCAGTCCGCCCGCCAATCCGGTCTGGTCGTACCAATTCAATGCCGCATCACAACGGGTGCGCCGCAGCGGTGGAGAGCGGCTGTTTTATCCGGGAACAAACATCCCGGTCGACGACAGGGGCAATGTGACCCATTACGACAGTGCCGCGCTGCAGCTCGGTTATCAGCTTACCGATTCCCTGCAACTCCTGGCCATGGGTGGCCGGGAAGACAAGTATGAGCCCGATGGCAGCAACGATCGCTTCGGCAGCACCGTCTGGAATGCCGGGTTTCGCTGGACCTCGCCGACCAATGCGCTGGAAATGCGCTATGGCCACCGTTTCTTCGGCTCGACCTTCATGGCCAGGGCAACTCACCATGGTCCGAATTTCGATGTTGCCCTGAGCTACGACGAGAACATTACCGGTGCCGGCTTGGATCAATTGAACTACAACGGTGGCATCAGCTGGCCGAGCAGTTATGTCGGCGGCCTGCTGGGCACGCTGGAAGATCGTGGCGTGTATCGGCGTAAAAGATTGCTGACAAGCCTGAGTTTCGACACCGCGCGCACCCGCACCACTTGGCGCATATATGATGAAGAGCGCAAGTTCATAACGGCTGATATCGCGGACGAAGACATTTACGGCACCTCGCTGCATGTGAGCTATCAACTGGGGCCACGCACCCGGCTCATTCCGCGCGTCGGCTGGGAATATCGCAAGACCGAGCAAAGCAGGACCCAGACCGGAGAAGCTGGCGTGGGCGCACTGTATCAATTGACCCCTTCATCCCAGCTCGGATTCGGCTACAGCCATGCCTGGCGCAACAACAAGGAGGGGTCGCACGGCTACGACGAGAACCGTATAACCGCGCAGTATTCGGTGTACTTCTGAGTATGTATGAATCCTTCTACAAGCTGAATTCGGGTCCGTTTCAGCTGATGCCGGACCCGCGCTTCCTGTTTCCAAGCCAGAGTCACCAAAACGCATTATCCTATTTGATGTACGGCCTGCAGCGGCGCGAGGGTTTCGTCGTCATTACCGGCGATATCGGTATCGGCAAGACCCTGCTGGTGCAAAGGCTGATCGATGAGATCGGCGGCAGCAACCTGTCTGTGGCCCGTGTGGCCATGGCCAATCTGGATGCGGACGGCGTCCTGCCCATGGTGGCGTCCGCGTTTGGCCTGCCGCATGAGGAACGCAGCAAAACCGGCTTGCTGAACGATCTGGTTGCCAGGATTCTGCCGACGTACAATCGCGGCGCCCTGCTGATCGTAGACGAGGCGCAAACCTGTACGCCTGCGGCACTGGAAGAATTGCGCGCCATCTCCAATCTGCAGGCGCGCGGGCGAGCCCTGTTGCAGGTGTTCCTGGTTGGCCAGACCGAACTGCGCGCGACCCTGGCCCATCCCAGCATGGAGCAACTGCGCCAGCGCATCATCACCTCGTATCACATTCCTTCGCTTGACGAGGACGAGTTGCGCGCATACGTGCAGCACCGGCTGACAACGGCAGGCTGGGATGCAGATCCTCGCCTGGACGAAGCAATCTATCCGCGCGTGCATGCCTGGAGTCGTGGCGTGCCGCGGCGCATCAACATGCTGATGGATCGTCTGTTGCTGTACGGCTATCTGGAAGAGCTGCATGTGCTGGGCGAAGCGGACGTGCAAATCGTCATTGACGAGCTGAATGCCGAGATGGGTGACGCGATGATCGAGGCGCCGCCCGCGCAGCAATCAAGTGCCGTATCGCCGGAAGAAAACAACGCGTTGCTGGATCGAATTGCCGACTTGGAGCAGGCATTTACCTCGGCTGTCGGCGAACAGCGTGCGCGGCAATTGCTGGACAAGCACGAGTGCAGCGCCCAGCAACAGGCCGTGGTGGCGATGGAGTTGCGCCTCAAGCGCCTGGAGAGCCTGCTCAGCGATCAAATCGCGCTCGAAGCGCTGCATAAACCGCAGCGAGCATCTGCTGCGAGCACATCGTCCGGCGAAACTGAGGCCGAAACCAATACTGAGACCGATGCCGAAACTGCGCTGCCTGCAGTGGGCAACAACACAGGCGCGCCAGCAGGCGAACAGACAAGCCAGGAGCAGCCAACGGCAGCGGCCGCACCAGCAACTGATGCTGCGGATGACGGCCCTGCTGATGGCGCAGCGGCACTTGGCGCGGATGAATCCGTCGTGGATGGGATGGAAGTCGAAGAACTCGTGGAGCTGATCCCGCAGCCCGAGCAGGATGCGAAAGTGCCACGAACCGCAAATGAACAGGCCGCGGAAGCCGAACAAACGCAGTGGGAGTATCGCCCGCACAAGCCGGAATTGCCATCCACGACGCCATTGACGGCGCCGGATTCCTTGTGGCGCAGACTGTTTTCACGGGACAAGCACGATGACCGCTGATTTCATTCCCGAGCCGACAGTAGCCACCGAGCGGCCGCTGACCAACGCCATGACGGTGGATCTGGAAGAGTATTTCCAGGTCTCGGCATTCGAGAGCTACATCGACCCAGAGCGTTGGCCCATGTTGCCGAGCCGCGTCGAGCGCAGCATCGACGTGATTCTGACTCTATTCGAATTGTGGCAGGTGCGGGCGACGTTTTTCACGCTCGCCTGGATCGCGGAGCGCCAGCCGCAAATGATCCGCCGCATCGCTGCGGCTGGGCACGAGATTGCCAGCCATGGCATGCGTCATGTGCGCGCCAACACCCAGGACTGGCACGCTTTTCGTGCCGACGTCAGCCGCTCGCGCGCAATCCTGCAGGATGTTTCGGGGCAGCCGGTCAATGGTTATCGTGCGGCAAGCTACTCGATCGGTGCCGCCAACCTGTGGGCGCATGATGTGCTGGCGGAAGCCGGTTACAGCTACAGCTCCAGCATTTATCCTGGCAATCACGACCGTTATGGCATGCGCGAGGCACCACGCTTTCCGTTCCGTCTGCAGGCGGGCGGCATTCTCGAAATCCCGATCACCACGCTCGAACTGGCGGGGCGGCGCCTGCCCTGCGCTGGCGGCGGCTTTTTCCGCCTGTATCCCTATGCGTTCTCCCGCTGGGCGCTGCGGCGGGTCAATCGCACGGAAGCGCGCCCCGCGCTGTTTTATTTTCACCCTTGGGAAGTCGATCCGGAGCAGCCGCGGGTGCCGCGCCTGGATGCGCGCACGCGTGTGCGCCACTATCTGAATCTGAAGCGCATGCAGCCGCGCCTGCGCCGCCTGCTGGCGGATTTTCGCTGGGATCGCATGGATCGCGTGTTTCCCGTGCAGGCGAGTGAAAATTCAACTGTGGCAAAGATCACTGCCAGCAATGCAAAAGTTAAGGAATCAGTCTTGTCATGACGGAGGAAGTGGTACAAATCAAGACGCTCGACGCGGCGCATGCAAAACATTGGGATGCGTTCGTCGATTGGGCCCCCGAAGCCACGTTTTTCCACCGCGCTGGTTGGAAAACCGTCATCGAGCGCGCGTTTGGCCATCGCTGTCATTTTCTCTTTGCGGAGCGCGCAGGCCGTGTGGAAGGCATTCTGCCGCTGGCTCACGTGCGCAGCCGCTTGTTTGCCAATGCACTCATCTCGACGCCGTTTTGCGTTTACGGTGGCATTGTGGCTGCCTCGAAAGAAGCGCAGGCGGCGCTGGATGCCGCCGCCTGCGAGCTGGCGCATGATCTCGAGGTCGATTATCTGGAATTGCGCCAACTCGAACCCGGCAGCGCAGAGCGGCCGCGCAAGGATTTGTATTACACCTTTCGCAAAGCCATCAGCGGCGATGCCGAAGATGACCTGAAGCAGATACCACGCAAGCAGCGTGCCGTCGTGCGCAAGGGCATCAAGTCGGATATGGAAAGCATCATCGACACCGACCTGGATCGCTTTTACGACGTTTACGCGGAAAGCGTGCGCAATCTGGGCACTCCGGTTTTCAGTAAGAAATATCCGCGCCTGCTGCGCGAAGTGTTTGCCGATGACTGTGAGATACTGACCATCCTGCATGGCAACGAAGCGGTCGCCAGCGTGTTCAGCTTTTATTTTCGTGACGAAGTGCTGCCGTACTACGGCGGCGGCACGCACCGCGCGCGCGCACTCAAGGCCAATGACTTCATGTATTGGGAGCTGATGCGCCGCGCCGGTGAACGCGGGGTGCGCTGTTTCGATTTCGGCCGCAGCAAGGTGGACACCGGCCCTTATCGCTTCAAGAAGCATTGGGGCTTTGAGCCGCAGCAATTGCATTATGAATATGAACTGGTCAAGGCCACGGCAATGCCCAACCTGAGCCCGACCAACCCGCGCTATCAGCGTGCCATCGCCACCTGGCAAAAAATGCCGCTGCGCCTGTCGCAGATCCTGGGCCCGCCGCTGGCCAAACACTTGGGTTAGCGACAATGGCCAACAAGGAAATCCTGTTTCTGTGCCACCGCATTCCGTATCCGCCCAACAAGGGCGACAAGATTCGGGCGTTTCACCTGCTGCAGGGGCTGGCTGAACAGTACACGGTTCATCTGGGGACTTTCATCGATGCGCCGGAAGACTGGGCCCAGCGCCCAGTGTTGGATGCATACTGTGCCCAAACCTGCTATCGGCCGCTGGCACCGCGCTGGGCGCGGCTGCGCAGCCTTGCCGGCCTGCTCAGCGGCCAGCCGCTCAGTTTTCCCTATTATCGAGACCGGCAGCTGCAGCAGTGGGTGAACCAGCTGCTGCGCGAGCGGCCGCTCCATGCCGTCGTCGTGTTTTCCTCGACCATGGCCCAGTACGTGGAAACCCACGGCAATATCCGCCGTGTGCTCGATTGTGTTGATGTGGATTCGGAAAAATGGCGCCAATACGCGCAGAACGCGGCCATCCCCATGCGCTGGGTCTATGCCCGCGAAGGGCGCCGGCTGCTGGCCGCCGAGCGCCGCCTCGCCGCGTCCTTTGCCGCCACCACCTTTGTGTCCAAAGCCGAGGCCGAGCTGTTCTGCAGCCATGCGCCGGAATGCGCGGCGCGCGTGCATGCCGTGCCCAATGGCGTCGACAGCGCTTATTTCGATCCGGCGCTGGATCATGCCGACCCTTATGCCGGAGCCGGCTCGCGTACCATGGTGTTTACCGGCGCCATGGATTACCGCGCCAATGTCGATGCCGTGCAATGGTTTGCGCACGACGTATTGCCGCTGATACGCAAGCAGCAGCCAGCGGCCCAATTTGTCATCGTCGGCACGCGGCCGGCGCGCGAAGTCTTGGCCTTGGCTGATTTGCCTGGTGTGCACGTAACCGGCGCGGTGGCGGATATTCGTCCCTACCTGGCGCATGCGGCCGTGGCCGTGGCGCCGCTGCGCATTGCCCGCGGCCTGCAGAACAAGGTGCTCGAAGCGCTGGCCATGGATCGACCAGTGGTGCTGACTCCAGAAGCAGCGACCGGGCTGGTGCCGTTGGACGCCGAGTATGCGGCTCTGGCAGCCGAGCCGCAGGCGCTGGCAGAGCAAATATTGCATAGACTGGACGCTGGCGTTGAAAGGCATGTGGCTGGTGCAGCACGCCAATATGTGCTGGCGCACTATGGTTGGCAGCGGCAGCTGACGCGCTTCACGGCGCTGCTTGAACGGGAAGGCTTTGAGTGCGGGCAAAGTATTGCCAAGGACGCGCGGCAAGCGGAGGCCTCGGCATGAGTTCGGTCAATGCCATGCATCGACAGGCACACGAATCGGCGCCAGTTGCCTGTGCAGCCCACTGGTCTCTGCATGCCGGCTTTGTCTTGTCCCTGGCCGTGTTTTTCTGGTTCTTTTTCGCCACTTTCCAGTCGCTGGTTCACATTTGGTCGAACAGTGGCCTGTTCCAATACGCGTTTCTGATTATTCCGGTCAGTATGTTCCTGGTCTGGCTGCAACGCGACAAGCTGCGCATCACGGCCAAGAAACCCGCCGCCACGGGTCTGTTTCTGATGGCAGGCTGCGGCCTGCTGTGGTTGCTTGGAGCGGTGGCCGAAATCAATCTGGCCCGCCATTTCAGCTTCATTGCCATGCTGCCCAGCCTGGTACTCGCATTTTATGGCTGGCGCGTGCTGCGCGTACTGCTGTTTCCGCTGGCCTACCTGTTTTTCGCTGTGCCTGTGGGCGGCTTTCTGGTTGGTCCGCTGCAGGACATCACTGCCCGTCTCAGTGTCTTCGCTCTGCGTTTCACCAACGTGGCCGTGTTTGTCGATGGCCGTTACATCTACACTCCAGCCAGCACCTGGCACGTGGCGGAAGCCTGCAGCGGCATCAAGTTCTTCTTCGCCACCATGGCCTTCGGCGCGCTTTATGCCTGGCTGTTCTACCAGCGGCTGCACCGGCGCCTGATCTTCATCGGCTTCGTGTTGGTGGTGCCGATCATTGCCAACGGGTTGCGGGTCTTCTTCACCATTCTCATCGGCGAATATTTCGGCCTGCAATACGCAACCGGCACGGATCACTTGATTTTCGGCTGGCAGTTTTTCGGCCTGGTATTGCTGCTGCTGTTTCTCGCGGGCTGGCCCTGGCACGAACCGGACAGCGTGATGAATGCCCCGCGCATGACGATTGGCCGGGTACAGCGCGGCACGGGCTCAGTGCACATCCCGCTGCTGGTGGTCTGCAGCCTGGTGTTGCTGGTCGTGCCACCGGTATGGAGCAAGATGATCACCATTGAGCCTGGTGTGGATGCGCCCCCTCGGGAGCTGGCACTGCCCGATCAATTGGCCGGCATGGCGCAGCTCCGCCCGCTCGATGTCGGCGCCGGGCCGGGCACCATGTTTCGCAAGGCCAATATCCACGCACGGGCACGCTATGGCACGGCACAGCTGCCCGTGCTCGTCAACATGGCGGTGTATCTGCGCGCGCACGAGCAAAGCAGCGAGTTGATCACCCATGGCAACCAGGTTTACGAGCCGGCTGACTGGCAGGCGACGCCGATCGCGGATGACAACATGGCACCGCCGGATTTCGCGGCGCTGCAACTCACGTCTCGAGTCAATGCCAACGAGCGCTGGCTGCTCTGGTATGTCTATCGTTCCGGCGGCCATGCCACCACTTCGAAGATCATGGTCAAGCTGTGGCAGATTCCGTATCGCCTGCTCGGGCAAACGGCTGCGGCCGAGGTACTGACACTGGCTGCGCCGATAACCGGAGATGACACCGCGGGCGCCGCGGCGCGCCTGGATCAGGTGGCGCAGGAGTTGCTGCCTTGGCTGCAGCGGCATGTGCCGGGGGAAAGCTAGGCATGGCGTCTGCTGTCAGCAAGCCGTTGATCGTGCATATCCTCAACCAGATGGATGTCGGCGGCATGGAAACCGTGGCCCTGAACCTGATCGAGCGCAGCAGCGACCGCTACCGCCATGCGGTGGTCTGCATGCAAGACCGCGGCAGCCTCGCAGCGCGGGCGGAAGCGCTGGGGGCATCCGTGCTGGCGCTCGGCAAAAAGCCGGGCAAGGATCTGCGCGCCTATGGCCGGCTTTGGCGCCTGCTGCGTCGGCTGCGCGCCGATATCGTGCACACCTACAATATCGGCGCAATCGATGCGGCGCCCTGGGCGCGGTTGGCCGGGGTGCGGCACATCATCCATGCCGAGCATGGCCGCGATGCGGCCGACCCGCAGGGCAGCAGTCGCAAATACCGCCGTTTGCGCCGGCTGCTGGCGCCGGCCATCAGCATTTTCGTCGCCGTATCAGAAGACCTGGCCAGCTGGCTGGTGCAGGAGGTCGGCATCGCCGACAACAAGGTGCAGCTCATTCGCAATGGCATCGATCTGGAGCGCTATCATCCCGAGGCCGAGGCCGAGCCGCCGTGGCCGGCGCAGTTCGCGCCTGCCGGCAGCATCGTCGTCGGCAGCGTGGGGCGGTTGAATGCGGTCAAGGCGTTTGCCGATCTGCTGCAGGCCTTTGCCCGCGTTCAGTTTTCGGACACGGGCCCCGCGCCGCGACTCGTCATCGTCGGCAGCGGCCCCGAGCAGGCGGCACTGGAGCAGCTTGTCCACGAACTGGGCATTGCCGAGCGCGTGTGGCTGGCCGGCGAGCGCGACGACGTGCCGCAGTTGTTGCAGGCCATGGATGTCTACGTCTGCTCCTCCATCGCCGAAGGCATGGCGCTGACGCTGCTCGAAGCCATGGCCAGCGGCCTGCCGGTAATCGCCACCCAGGTCGGCGGCAACCCGGAACTGGTGCTGGCACAGGAAACCGGCCTGCTGGTACCGGCATCTGATGCTGGCGCGCTGGCAGATGCAATCGAGACACTTGTGGCCGACCCCGAACTGCGCCGCGAGCAGGGCCAGGCAGGGCGCCAGCGTGCGCAGGCGTGCTTCAGCATGGCTGCCATGACGGCCGGCTATTGCGCCCTTTACGATCAATTGCTGGGCCCGTACGCGGCCGCGACAGAGGCGGGGTAGCCGGCATGTGTGGCATTGCAGGGCTGGTCACAGCGAGCGGCGACAAGCCGGATGCCGCTTTGCTGGCACAAATGGCGGCGGCGCAAAAGCATCGCGGCCCGGATCAGAGTGGCCAGTTGGTGCTGTCTGGTGCGGGCTTTGCCCATCAGCGGTTGACGATTCTCGACCCCGACAGCGGCCGCCAGCCGCTGCAAAGTGCGGATCGTCGCCATACGCTGGTCTACAATGGCGAGATTTACAATTATCGCGAGCTGGCAAAAGAATTGCAGACGCTGGGCCAGCGCTCAGTAGGG
>DATGUT010000029.1:0-5511 GCA_035301185.1 Salinisphaeraceae bacterium | reverse complement strand
TGGGCCGGCCGGCGCATGACTGCCGCCACGAAGCCGGCGGCGGGGGGACGAGCGGCGTTACTCCGGCTAGTCGGGGATGCGAACAGCGTTGCGCCGACAGTGATCTCGCTGATGGCATGATCCGCAGCGTTGGCTTCGATGCCGGTTCCGCCGTCAGCAGCGCCGCCGCCATCGCCATTGAACAGCTCTGGCGTGTAGCCTGCGGCGGCAAGGCGCTCGGCGACGCTGCGCCGCCGCTTGTGCAGCCGTCGCTGCGCTCTGGCGCTCAGCCGCTGTGGCTGGCGGCGAGCGCGCTGGGTGTCGAACGCGAGCACACCCCGAAACTGCAGGTGCGGGTGCTCGTCGAGCACGGCCAGCAGTGCGAGCAGGTCATCACTGTTGCGCAGCGGCGAGCGGCGGCTGTTCCTGGCCGCCGACAAATCCACTTCCATGCATACCGGCAGGATAATGTCAGCGCGCTCGGCCGCCGCCGCGAGGCAGCGCAGATGCGCCGGCGTATCCGCCGTCATGGTAATGCTGCAGCCATCGGCAATGGCGGCACAAACATGCTCGATGGCCGCGCCCTGCAGGGTCGGATACGCCACCAGCAGGTCGTCGAGCTCCCATTCGCGGGCCAGGTAAACAGCTTCGTAGGCAGTGGCGCACTTGACACCTTGAAAGCGGATGTTCGAGCGCAGCACCCGATCGATCACGGCCGGGCAGCGCAGCGCATGCGCATCGAGCCGCAGCTTTTTGCCGCCGCTCTGCGCCAGCAGCGTGCGGATGTTGTCTTCCAGCAGATCGACGTCGACATAGGCCTGCGGCAGCGGCAGCCCCTGGAACACATCGCAATAATAAGCATAGTCCGAGTCCTGCCCGGCCCGCTGCGCCGCCTGCGGGCGCAGACCCTGCCATAATGCCTGTTCGGTGCGATCGCGCAGCGCCCGTGCAGCTTCGCGCCCGCCACCATCACTATGCAGCGCCGCCAGCACTTCGACCGTGACGCGGGCCGGACACGGCAGCACGCGATCCAGCGGCAGCACGCTGCGCGTGCCCTGGATGGCGATCGGCACGATCGGGACAGCGGCCTTGGCGGCGAGGAAGGATGCACCGCCGCGAAACGGCAGCAGGCCTTCGTCCACCGAAAAGGTTCCTTCGGGGAACACGACCAGCGACTCACCGGCACGCAACGCGTCAAGCAGGTGCTTGGTGTCGCGGCCCGCGCGCATGGCCGGCTCGCGCTGCACATAACGCGCGCCGACCCGGCGCAGGACCGTGCTGATCACGGGGATGTGGCTGACTTCGGCCTTGACGACCGGCGTGAAGCGGGTGGGCAGGGCGGCGATCACGACCAGACCGTCGAGATAGCTGCGGTGATTGATGATGGCGATAGAGGTTTTGTCCGGCAGCCGCTCCAGCCCGACGACTTTGAACGGCATGCCGGCACAGAAGAACATGATCCGCAGGCCGCGCCGGGCGATGCGGCGCCGGCGCTTGAGCCCGGGTGTCGGCAGCAGAAGCAGAGTGGTCAGCAACACGCAGATGGCCACCGTCACGGCCGCGTATATGCCATAGAGGTTAATCAGAAATTTCTTGAGCAGGTGCATGACAGATGATTCCTTGCCGAGTTTTCCCTCGCAACAGACTGAACTCAAAAACCAATGGTTGAGCCAAAGCCATCGTCAGTCGGGCATGGCCTTACTGCGCCGTTTCATCCGTGCGCTGCCAGCCCGCGGCGACCAAGCCGCAAACCACCAGCGGCGCCGCCAGCAACACACCCAGCGGCCCAATCAGGACACCGCCGACCAGCTGTGCGGTAATCAGAATCGCCGGCGGCATGGCGATCGCGCGTTGCTGGATAAGCGGCGTCAGCAAGGCGCTTTCCGCCAGATGCACGCCGCCATACAGCAGCAACACCCAGCCTGCCAGCATCGGTGATTCCACCACCGCGATCAGCAGCGCGGGGATCAGGCCCAGGATCGGGCCAAGATACGGAATGAACGACAACACACCGGCAATCAGGCCAAGGGTGAAAGCCAACGGCACGCCCAGCAGCCACAAGCCGAGGCCAGAAGCGATGCCGACGATGGCCAGGGTCAGTGCGCGGCCGAGCATCCAGTAGCGCAACGCGCTGCCCAGGTCACTGGCCAGGGCAGCCGTTTGTCGCTGCCTTTGTTCGCTCATCAACCGGCGGCCAAAGTGCAGATAGCGCTGCGGAGCCGCGGCACCATACAAGCCGACGAACAGCACCACGAAAATGTTGACCAGGGCGCCGAAAGTGCCGCTCGCCAGCTTCATCAACTGGTTGTTGACGGCCAGCGACTGCAATGACTGCGCGGCCTTGTCGGACACTTCGCCCAGCACGCCCCAGTCGCTGAGTTGCGCCAGCATCTTGTGCCATGCCTGCGGTATCTGGTCGATCAGTTGCGGGATCTGGGTTTGCAGCTGTGGACCGATCAGCAGGCCGATGCCCGCGAGCACCAGCGCAACAGAAGCCAGCGCGGTGGCGTAGGCCAAGCCATGCCCGAGCGGCAACACCCGGCCCAGCGCTGAAGTGAGCGCATCCAGCATGACCGCCAGAATGATGCCGGCAAACACCAGCAGCAGCACCGATGCCAGTTGCGGCAGCACATGGATGGTCAACAGGGTTGCCAACACAAGCCCAACGGTCACGGGGAACATGGGCAGTCGCATCGCAGTCTTTCTGTATGAAATGCTGCCTGCAGCATAACGCCGGTGTGTGGGTTGCGGGTCTGCAACCAAGGGTTATGCACATCAGGGAGGAACCGGCTGCTGCAATGAATGCGAGCCGACAATGCAGCAGGCAGCGACAGGCTCGGCAGCCGTCGGTCAGTGCCCGTCACGGCATGTTGCAGACTTGGGAGAGGCTATTCCTTGCGTTCGTAATCGCCTTCGATGGTCCTGGCATTGCGATGCTTGCCGTGGGCGCCGGGTCGTGGCCCGTAACCATGGCTGCCATGGGCGCTGGTGTGCACCGTGACGGTGCGTAACAGGAGCTTGCGCGCGACCCACGAGCGCAGTGGCGGGATCAGCATGAGAAAGCCGAATGCGTCGCTGATCAGGCCGGGCATGATCAGGCAGAAACCGGCGAGCAGCAAGGCCAGGCCTTCCAGCATGGGCAGGGCGGGCACCTCGCCGCGGGCCTGGTATTCACGCACACGCTGCATGATGCCGAGGCCTTGCCGACGCACCAGTTGGCTGCCGATCAGCGCGGTCATGATGACCAGGAAAATTGTCCACAGCGCACCGATGACGCTGCCGACCTGGATCAAAAGCCAGAGTTCGATCAGCGGCATGGCAATGAACAGCAGTAACAGACGTCCGGCCATGGCGGGCAAGTATAGAGAAATGCAAGTCAGAAGTTGGTGGCGTAGGGTGCCTGTTTCAAGCGCTGGCCGAAAATTCTGCCAGAATCTTGCCAAAAGATTGTCGGCATCAGGCCGACAGGGCGGCAATACGCGCGCGTTGCGCAGTCAGCTCCGCATGCTCGCGTTTGGCGCGCTCCGCCTGCGCACGAGCGCCGGCGACGACCTCGGCCGGCGCCTTGTCGACGAAATTCGGATTGGCCAAGCGCGCGCGCGTGCTGCTGATCTCCTTGTCCAACCGGGTCAATTGCTTGTCCAGACGGGACAGCTCCGCAGCCTGATCAATCAGGCCTGCCATCGGCACCAGCAACTGCATGTCGCCGACCAGGGCGGTGGCCGCAATCGGGGCTTCATTGGCATCGATGTAAGCGATTGATTCGATGCGGGCGAGAAAGTCGATCGCACCACGATGCGCCTGCAACCGCTGCTGGTCCTCGGCGGATGCGCCGGCCACCAGCAGCGGCATGCTGCGGCTCGGGGCAATGTCCATTTCGCCGCGGATCTGACGCAGGCCGACGATGACTGCCTGCAGCCATTCGGCCTCGGCTTCGGCCGCAGTGTCCATGCGCGCTGCGTCGACCTGGGGAAAAGCCTGCATGGAAATGCTCTCGCCACCAGGGGCGAGTGCCTCACGACGTGCCAGCGGCGCCACACGCTGCCAGATTTCCTCGGTGATGAACGGCATCAGCGGATGCAGCAGGCGCAGGATGGCCTCCAGTGCTTGCAGCAGATTGCGCGCGGTGCCGGTTTTCTGCGCCGCGCTGCTGGCATTGCTGCCCAGCACCGGCTTGACCAGTTCCAGATACCAATCGCAGAACTGGTGCCAGACGAAATCGTGCAGGGCCTTGCTGGCCAGATCAAAGCGATAGTGGTCGAACTGGCGCGTGACTTCAGCCGTCGTGCGCTGCAGGCGCGAATTGATCCAGCGATCGGCCAGGGACAGTTGCGCAGCGCCGTCCAGTTCGGCCTGTTCAACCTGCATGAGCACGAAGCGGGCGGCATTCCACAGCTTGTTGCAGAAATTGCGATAGCCTTCCACGCGACCGAGATCGAAGCGGATGTCGCGCCCCGGCGAAGCCAGCGCGGCAAATGTGAAGCGCAGCGCATCGGTGCCGTAGGCGGCGATGCCGTTGGGATAGTTCCGGCGCGTGGCCTGTTCGATCGCCTTGGCCTTTTGCGGCTGCAGCAGGCCGCTGGTGCGCTTCGCCACCAGCTCTTCCAGTTCGATGCCCTCGATCAGATCCAGCGGATCGAGCACGTTGCCCTTGGACTTGGACATCTTGGCGCCGTCGTAGTCGCGCACCAGGCCGTGCACGTAGATCTCGCGAAACGGCACATCGCCCATGAATTCCAGGCCCAGCATGATCATGCGCGCGACCCAGAAGAAGATGATGTCGAAACCGGTGACCAGCACGCTGGTCGGGTAGAAGCGCTGCAGCACTTCGGTTTGTTCGGGCCAGCCGAGTGTCGAGAACGGCCACAGCGCGGACGAGAACCAGGTGTCGAGCACGTCCTCGTCCTGCTGCAGGGCCACGTCGTCGCCCAGATCGTATTTGGCCCGCGCCTCGGCCTCGTTGCGGGCCACGTAGATGTTGCCAGCGGCGTCGTACCAGGCTGGAATGCGATGGCCCCACCACAGCTGGCGCGAGATGCACCAGTCCTGGATGTTGTGCATCCACTCGTAATAGGTCTTGGCCCAGTTCTCCGGCACGAAGCGGATGCGCCCATCCTCGACCGCGCGGATGGATGGTTCGGCCAGCGGCTTCGCGCGCACGAACCACTGCTTGGTCAGCATCGGCTCGATCACTTCGTTGGAGCGATCGCCATAGGGCTGCATCATGGTGTTCTGTTCGACCGTGATCATCAGCCCTTCGGCGTCGATGGCGGCGACGATTTGCCGGCGCGCGTCGTAGCGATTCAGGCCACGGTATTCGTCGGGCACCAGGTTGATCGAGTCAACGGCATCGGCATCCGGTGTTGCCGCGCCGCGCACGATGGCGGCCGCCTCGGCGGCGGCTTCGGCATAGGGCGCGCCATCCGTGCGCAGATTGGCCTTATCGTCCATCAGCCGATACATGGGGATGTTGTTGCGCGCGGCGACTGCGTAGTCGTTGAAGTCGTGCGCGCCGGTGATCTTGACCGCGCC
>DATGUT010000028.1:0-6277 GCA_035301185.1 Salinisphaeraceae bacterium | reverse complement strand
GTCGGCATCGGGCAGCAATTCGCCGAAGCCCTGTTCCCGTAGAGTCAGGTCGGCGAACAGCAGATAATGGTTGATGATGACCAAATCCGCCTGCTGCGCCTTGCGCCGCGCAGCCATGACCCAGCATTGCTCGAACAACGGACAGGCCTTGCCCAGACAATTGTCGGCCGTGGAGGTGATGCGCGGCCACAGGGCGTCGCCATCACCGGGATCGGCAAACTCGCCCAGATCGCCGGTCCGGGTGCGTGCAGCCCAGGCGCGCACCGCACGCAGTCGTTGGTATTGCTGCAGGTCGGGATTGTCTTCCGCCTGCTCGAGCCGGTACAGACATAAGTAATTGGCACGGCCCTTGAGTACGGCCGTATCCAGCTCATAGCCGAGAATCTGCTGCGCCAGTGGTACATCCTTGGTGGCCAGCTGTTCCTGCAGATAGCGGGTCGCAGTTGAGACGATCACCTTGCGCCCCGATGCAAGCGCCGGCAGCAGATAAGCCAGCGTCTTGCCGGTGCCGGTGCCGGCTTCCACGACCAGATTGCGACCATCATCGATGGCACCGGCGACAGCGCTGGCCATGGTTGCCTGCACGGCTCTGGGCGCATAGCCTGGCAGGCGGGCCGTCATCGCGCCCGTGTCGACAAGCAGTGCGGCACCTGCCGCAGCGCTCATTGGTAAGCCGCGCTCTGCAGGCGATATTGCTCCGCCTTGTCCATCGCTTTCTTCTGGCCGGACGCGTTGCCACTGAGGCGCCGCGCCTCAGCGATCAACTCCCAGTTGTCGCCGCGAATGAATGGATTGCGCCGGGCCAGGCTGTTTGACTTGCCGGCCAGTGCTTCCGCTTGTTGCGGCTGTTTCTGGCCCAGCCGCACTGCGGCCAAGCGCTGATAGAGGAATGGATTGCGCGGCTCGATGTTGAGTGCGCGCTCCAACAACGCCGCGGCCCGATCCCATTCGCCTTCCCTGGCAAACTTGTCGGCACTGTCGATCAGGGACATGACCGCGGAACTGCTCACTTCCTTCGGACTGCGTGGTGGCGGCTCGGAAGGCTTGGCCGATGTCGGCGGGCGGGTGATTTCCGGCTGTTCTGCGGGCGGCAACGGCGAAGTCTTGCCGATCGGCTCGGGTTCTTCAGCCTTGGGCTTGGCTGGCGGCGGCAGCTGTTGCCCAGGCAGAGAAGGCATTTGGGAGCAGCCGCTCAGAACCAGCATGCCAACGGCCAGGGTCGGCAACAGCATACGCAGGTGCATGGATATTGATCTAGTCATGATTTTTATCTAAACAATCGTTCAAACCAGCCGGGTTCATCGTTGTTGTCATCACGCGGGCCAGAGCTGCGCCAGCTCAGAATGTCACTGTCGCAGCGGCCCAGGCCATTGGGCACATGACTGGCGATGAACGGCACCAGAATGGCATCGTCGCACTCCCGACTGTAGCGCATCTGCTGCGCGCCGGCATCTCCGTACGCGACCCGACCCGGTGCGTAAATCAGGCGCAAAGGCAGCGTTGCCACGTTCTCGGGCGGCTGCGGCATGAGGCTGCGCGCATCGATATTCTTGATGATGCGGGCCCAGATCGGCAGCGCGGCCGTGGCACCGGTCAGATTCATCGGTTCGTTCTGATCGTTACCCGTCCATACCACGGCGACACGGTTGTCCGTGAAGCCGGCAAACCAGGCATCACGGCCGCCATCACTGGTACCGGTCTTGCCGGCCACTTCCATGTCCGCAGGCAATACATTATAGGCGCCGGTGCCGGTGCCCTGGTGCATGATGCGGCGCATGATCCAGGTGAGGATGAAGTTCGTGCCGCTGTCCACCACCTGCTTCAGGCTCAGTTGATGACGGCTCAGCGGTTCGCCTTCGGCCGTGGTCACGGCATTGATCGAGGTCAGCGGCGTATAGTAACCATCTGCGGCGATCGTGTTGTACAGCTGCGTCACCTGGAATGGCGACATGTTGACAGCGCCGAGCGAAACCGAAGGCACGGCCAGCGGCTGCTCCGGATAGCCGAGCCTCTGCAGTGTGTCGATTATGTTCGGGATGCCGACATCGAGCGCCAGCCGCGCAGTGGCGATGTTGTAACTCTTGGCCAGCGCATAGTACAGCGGCACGGCGGTGCCGTGCGAGCGGCGCGAGAAATTCCGCGGCTGCCAGACATCGCCATTCCTGAGCTGCACCGACAGCGGGCTGTCATCCAGCGGCGTGAGCACGTTGTATTTCCGTGGCTGTTCCAGTGCCGCAAGGTAAACGAAGGGCTTGATGGTCGAGCCGATCAGACGCCGCGCATCCAGGGCGCGGTTGAAGCCGGCATAACCGGCCTTGCGGCCACCAACAAAGGCCAGCACATGCCCGCCTTCGACGCTGGTGACGACGGCCGCGCCCTCGAGCTTGCCTGCTTCGATGCCGCGCGCCTCTTCGACCGCGTCGAGGCCAGACGAAAGCTGGCGCTGGACGATCGCCTGCAGGGATGGGTCCAGCGTGGTGAAGATGCGCAGCCCCTCTTCCGTCAGGTCGGCTTGATCGTACTGCCCGCGCAGCTGGTGCTTGACCAGATCGATGAATGCCGGATAGCGCGCGGTGGTTGCCTGCCCCCTGCTGCCAACGTCGAGATCCGAGGCCTTGGCCTCCCGCCAGGCCTGCTCGCCAATCAGCCCCTCTTCGTAGAAGATGTCGAGCACCAGGTTGCGCCGCTGGCGCGCGCGCTCGGGATAACGGCGCGGATTGTAGTAGGACGGCCCCTTGATGATGGCCACCAGCAGCGCGATGTTGCTCGGCTGCAGTTCGCTGAGCGGCTTTCTGAAATAGAAGTAACTGGCCAGGCCAATGCCGTGAATGGCGCGGCTGCCATCCTGGCCCAGGTAGACCTCATTAAGGTAGGTCTCCATGATCGCCGCCTTGCTGTAGTGCAGTTCCAGCAGGATGGCCATCAGCGCTTCCTTGGCCTTGCGCGCCAGGGTGCGCTCATTGTCGAGATAGAAATTCTTGACCAGTTGTTGGGTGATGGTGGAGCCGCCCTGCACGATGCGTCCGGCCTTCAGGTCCGCCAATGCCGCGCGCGCAATGCCGCTGATGGAAATGCCCCAGTGCGACATGAAGCTCTTGTCTTCCACGGCAATCAGGCCGGCGGGCAACATGTCTGGAACTTCGTCCAGCTGCACCAGGATGCGATCCTCGCCGGCGCCGGTGGTCGGGTAAATGCTGCCGATGAGGAGCGGATCGAGGCGGATCAGGGATAAATCCTCGCCGTTGTCCATGGCCTTGAACTCGGTGATGCTGCCGGCGGCAAACGTCAGCCGGATCTTGCGCGCGGGGCGCTCGCCGTCCCAATAGGAGAAGGCGCGCACATGGATGTCCAGAGTGTTGCCGCTACTGCGATAAGTGCCGGTCGATGTGAGCGAGTCGTCCGGGCGATAGCCCTGGCGTTGCAGGCGCTGGATCAGTGCCTCGCGCGACAGTTCCAGGCCGGCATACAAGTCCTGTGGCTTGGCATAAACCTTGGCCGGCAGCGTCCAGCGCGCGCCCTCAAAGCGCGCCCGAATCTCACCATCAAGATAAATGGCATAGCCGGCAAGGGCCACGCATCCGACACAGGCCAATAAAAAAAGATAGGCGAACAGCCGCCGAAACCAGTTGCCGCGTGGTTTCACGGTTTTCTTTCTCTTGCGGGCCTGCGGCCTCTTGCGGGGTTTTTTTGCCAAAACAGCTCGCTGTTCCTGCGATTACAAAGGCGCGATCATAGCAAAGCCTGCCGCCGACGGGGGCCGGGACTGTTCAATACAGAACCTCGCAGGCTCGCGGCGCGCCGCCTAGCGCCGCCGCGGCTCGGCCAGTTCCTGCTCCCTTTCCTCCGGCGCCAGGTGGCGCACGTCCTTGCCCTCTACAAAGTAGACCACGTTCTCGCCGATGTTGGTGGCGTGGTCGCCGATGCGCTCCAGCGCCTTGACCGCCCACAACGTATTGAATACATGGCGGATGGTGCGCGGGTCCTCCATCATGAAGGTAATGCCCTGACGCAGGGTGGTTTCGTATTCCTGATCGACTTCATCATCAGCCAGCGTGACTTGCAGCGCCGCCTTCGAATCCAGCCGGGCGAACGCATTCAGAACGTCGCGCAGCATGCCGCATACATGCTTGCTCAGCATCTCAAAATGATGAAACATGCTCCGCGGCCGATCGAAGCTAGCCAGCTGCGTGGCCATGCGCCCGATTTTTTCCGCCTCATCCCCAATGCGCTCCAGATCGGTCACGGTCTTGGTGATGGCCAGGACCAGACGCAAATCGCCCGCCTGCGGCGCCCGCAGGGCAAGAATGCGGGTACAGTCTTCATCGATGTCCACCTGCATGCGATTGACCCGCGCATCCTTGCTGATGACCGCTTCGCCCTGCGCGCTGTCACCTGCAATCAAAGCCTGCACGGCATCGGTGATCTGCTGCTCGACCAGACCGCCCATGGCCAGCACGCGCTCGCGCACATGTTCCAGCTCGGCATCGAACTGCCGCGAAGTGTGTTTGGCCAATCCTGCCTTGTCCTGTCTTGGCATGCTGCACTCCATGGCCCAAGGGCCTGTGATTCATCAACCGTAGCGCCCGGTGATGTAGTCTTCGGTGCGTTGTTCGCGCGGACGCGTGAACAGCGTGTCGGTGTCGGCGTATTCCACAATATCACCCAGGTGGAAGAACGCCGTATAGCCCGCAACCCGGGCCGCTTGCTGCAGATTATGAGTCACGATCACGATCGTGTACCTGTCCTTCAATTCATCAATTAATTGTTCGACTGCGGCCGTAGCCACCGGATCCAGCGCCGAACAGGGCTCATCCATCAGCAACACCGAGGGATTGACGGCTATGGCCCGCGCAATGCACAGGCGTTGCTGCTGGCCGCCGGACATGTTCAGCCCCGAGGCATGCAGCCGATCACGCACTTCATCCCACAGGCCGGCACGGCGCAGCGAATGCTCAACCAATTCATCCATTTCCGCGCGCCGATCGACGAGCCCCAGAATTTTCGGTGCGTAGGCAATGTTTTCGTAAATGCTCTTGGGAAATGGATTCGCCTTCTGGAACACCATGCCGATGCGCGAGCGCAGCTCCACCACATCGACCTCGGGTGCGTATATGTCCTGGCCGTCGAACTCGACCAGCCCTTCGATGCGCACGCCGTGAACCAGGTCATTCATGCGATTGAGACAGCGCAGGAAGGTTGACTTGCCGCAGCCGGAGGGACCAATCAGGGCGGTCACCTCGTTGGCCGCAATGTCGAGATTGACGCCGCCCAGCGCCACTTTCTGACCATACCAGACCTTGAGATCCGCAACATGCAGCTTGCGCTGCTTCGGGGCAATCAGGCTCATGTCCAATCCTCTCGCAAGCTTGGAAAACGTTTATCCGCTGCGCGCTACCAGCGCCGTTCGAAGTGATTGCGCAGTATGATCGCCACGCCATTGAGTACGATGACCGTAGCCAACAGAATCAGGATGCCGGCAGCGGTCAGGGCGCGATAGCCCTGTCCTGGCATGCTTGCCCAGCTGTAGATCTGCGCTGGCAGCACGGTCGTCGCATCCATCACAGTGGTGGGCGCTTCCGGAATAAAGGCAATCATGCCGATCAGCAACAGCGGCGCCGTCTCGCCCACAGCCTGCGCAATACCGATGATGGTGCCGGTCAGGATACCCGGCAAGGCCAGCGGCAGGACATGATCGCGCACGGCCTGCCAGCGCGAAGCGCCCATGGCCAGCGCGCCGTGGCGGATGTTCTGCGGCACGGCCAGCAGCGCGGCGCGCGAGCTGATGATGATGTAGGGCAGGGTCATGAGCGACAGCGTCAACCCGCCAACCAGCGCTGACGAGCGCGGCACGCCCATGAAGTTGATGAAGATCGCCAGTCCGAGCAAGCCGTAAAGCACCGAGGGTACTGCCGCCAGGTTGTTGATGTTGATCTGGATAATGCGGGTCAAACGATTGTCCGGCGCAAATTCCTCCAGATAAATGGCCGTGGCCACGCCGATGGGAAAGCTGATCAGCAGCACTACGACCATCACATACAACGTGCCCATGATGGATGCCAGCAGACCGGCGTGGGTGGCAATCTTCGAGTCGCCGTTGAGAAACAGGTCGCTGTTGAACACGAGCCGGGCGCGGCCGGCAGTCTGCAAATCCTCGAATGCAGCTCGCTGGCCGGCCGTCAGCTGATCCTCCAGATCTTTGTTGTATAGATCCACATCTGCACTCACAGTCACCCACAATTGCCGTGTCTGGCCCAGCAGCGCGGGATCCTCCTCGACC
>DATGUT010000027.1:0-2513 GCA_035301185.1 Salinisphaeraceae bacterium | reverse complement strand
CCGCCGCCGCGCACATGGTGGAGCAGGACGACGTGCACAACGGCTCGGTATTTCATCCGGGTGCGGTGGTCATGCCGCCGGCGCTGGCCACGGCGCAGGCGCTGCAGCGCTCGGGCCGGGAACTGCTGGTGGCCGTGGTGGCCGGTTATGAAGCCGGCATTCGCATCGGCGAGTTTCTGGGGCGCTCGCATTACACCGTTTTTCATACCACCGGCACGGCCGGCACGCTGGCCGCGGCCGTGGCCTGCGCGCGCCTGCACAACCTGACTGCAGCGCAAATGCTGCATGCGCTGGGCTCCGCCGGCACCCAGGCTGCGGGCCTATGGGAGTTTTTGCGCGATGGCGCCGATTCCAAGCAGTTGCACACCGCCAAGGCCGCGGCCGACGGCCTGCTCGCCGCGTGGCTGGCGGCAGAGGGTTTCAGCGGCGCGAGTCATGTCCTCGAGGGCCCGCAAGGCATGGCCGCGGGCATGTCGCGCGATGCCGATCCGGCCTGTTTGCGCGATCGGCTGGGGCAGCGCTGGGCGCTGGCGGAGACTTCGTTCAAATATCATGCCTCGTGCCGGCATACGCATCCGGCGGCCGACGCACTGCTGGCCATCGTGCAGGAGCATGATTTGCAACTGCAGGATATTGCCGCCGTCGAGGCTCGGGTGCACCAGGCTGCCATCGACGTACTCGGCCCGGTCACACAACCCACGACTGTGCATCAGGCCAAGTTCTCCATGGGCACAGTGCTGGGCCTGATCGCCAAGCACCGCGCCGCCGGCCTGGGCGAGTTCGACGCGGCGCTGGATGATCCCGACATCGCCGCCTTCCGCGAGCGGGTGCGCATGCGCCTCGATGCTGAAGTCGATGCCGCCTATCCGCAGCAATGGCTCGGCAAGGTGACGCTCACCACCCACGCGGGCGTAACGCTTGATGCCCGCGTGGACACCCCCAAGGGCGATCCCGGCAACACGCTCAGCCGCGCAGAACTGGAAGAAAAAGTCTACCGGCTGGGCGGTTATCGCAATGCTGCGAGCGCCGCGCAGGTGCAACGGCTGATCGAGACCGTCTGGGGCATGGCCGATGTTGCACGTGTGGGATGGTTGCTGGCCTTGCCGGAAACAAAACGCGCGGCTTTATAATTATTCCTCATGCTGCATACAGTCGCAGCGTTGCGAGAGTACGGCCGTGATCTGGGTTGCGGCGGCATCCGCCACGTTCCCTATGCATCTTCTTCGGGTACCCGGGCCAGCAGCCGGCGCGCCTGCAGCACGACGGCCAGGTCGACCATTTGGCCATCCAGCTGCACGGCACTGCCGCCGGCGGCGGCATCGGCCTCGAGCACGCGCTTGGCCCAATTGATTTCGGCCGTGGTGGGCCGCAGCGTCGCATGGACTATGGGGATCTGGTGCGGATGAATGCACAGCTTGGCGCCGAAGCCGAAACGCAGGGCGCGGCGGGTGTCGGCACGCAAGAGATCGTCGTTGCGGAAGTCCGCGGTGACACCCTCCACGGCGGGTGCAAGCTGATTAGTGCGCGTGCTGATGGCGATGGCGAAGCGCAGCGGCGCCAGTTCTATGGCATCGGCGGAGCATTGCAGGCCGGTGTCGGCCATGAAATCGAGATCACCAAGCACCAGCCGCAGCACGCCGGCGGCGCCGGCCACTGTCGCCAGGGCGGTGTAGCCGGCCGCGCTCTCGATCAGGGGCAGCAGGGCCGTGGCGGGCAGGGCCGAGCGTACCCCGGCGAGATCTTCGCCAGATTCCGCCTTGGGGACCATGACGGCGGCTGGCGCATCCAGGCTGGCCAGCAGCTGCAAATCCTCCCGCCCGCAATCCAGCGCGGGTGGATTCATGCGCACGACCACCGGGATCGCAGCCTGGCGCAAATCCGGCCAGGCCGCGGCAATGGCGGCACGGGCGGTGGCCTTCTCGTCGGCCGGCACGGCATCTTCCAGATCCAGCACGATGGCATCGGCGCCGCTCGCAAGCGCCTTGGCAAAACGCTCCGGGCGATTGCCGGGGACGAACAGGAAGCTGCGCGCCCGGGCCAGGGCGGCGGTTTGCTTGTCTGTCGGCATTAAATGACTCCCTGCGACCTGAGAGTGGCGATGGCATCGTCGGCATAGCCAAGTTCCGCCAGGATGCTGTCGGTGTGCTCGCCCAGCGCCGGCACGGCATCCATGCGCGCCTGGTTGGGCCCGGCAGCGCCGGGCGGCAGCATGGCGGGCACCGGGCCGGCAGCGGTGTCGATATCGACCCAGCGCTCGCGTGCCTGCAGCTGTGGATGCGCCCACAACGCGGCCATGTCGTTCATCCGGGCGTGGGCAATGCCGGCCTCATCCAGGCGCGCCTCCACTTGCTCCGTCGCCAGCTCACTGAATGCGCGGACGATTATTGCATGCAGCTGATCGCGATTGGCGGCTCGCTTGCTGTTGGAGATAAAGTGTTCATCCTGCGCCAGATCGGGTTGCTGCAAAACCTGGTCGCAGAACACGGCCCATTCGCGCTCGTTTTGCAGGCCGA